>JAITKS010000136.1 GCA_031278315.1 Planctomycetaceae bacterium
AAAAAACAAAACTAAAGATGCAGTCGAGACGACCGCGTTCCCGCAAAAAAATAAATTATTCCACTGATATATTACAAAAATTTTAATCTTACAAATTTTATAATTTGGACTCGTTGTAAAATATTTTTCGTACAAAAAATATTAGTTGCGATTTCTTTTTATGCGCTTATAGCTGCTAATTGTTCGTCTTCAAACAATAGTTTGTTTGCGTCTAGAATAATTTTCACGTCCTCGCCGACCTTGCCAAGACCGCGAATGTATTGCGCACATTGACCAGTTCCGCTTTTGGGCGGCGGCGAAACATTCATTTCTTCAATCGATCTAACCTCATTTACAGTGTCAACAACCAGTCCAACTTGATATTGTCCGCCGCGTAAATTTATTACAATTATACATGTTCGTTCATCATAATCCCGTCCAACCATGTTAAATCGTAATCTCATGTCGATTACCGGAATAACTTGTCCCCGCAAATTGACAACTCCCTTGACATAATGCGGCATATCAGGAACTTCAGTTACTTTCTGAATTCCAACTATCTCCGTTACATGACGAATTTCAAGACAATAATCCTCATCGCCAAGCCGAAACGAAAGATACTTATCTTTCAACGTATCTTCCAACTCATCTGTAAACGTACCGTCACGCCCAACTGTATTAGGCGCATTTTGATCAACATTGTTAAATTTTTCCAATATGTCTGACATTTTTTTTACCTTTCTTTCTTTTTGTTAAATGTTAATCCCTCATTAAAAATTGCAGCCGTACAAACAATTACCGGCTGCAAATTTCTTTAGGGCATATTTAAATATTGTAATATTTCAGCGAAAATATTTTTACTCGTAATATATCAGTGAATTTTTGCTTTTCAATCTTTTTGGAATTACGAATTTTTAAAATAAGGTTAGTTAAAAATTAACTTGAAACCTTTGAAAAATTTCATTGATATATTACGGAAAAAAATTATTCCGCTGATATATTACTTTAATTCAATGTTTGTAATTCACAGTTTTTTACTCACGATAACTCACGAATCGTAAATCAATAAACATAGCAAACACACGAAACAAAAACATTTTTGAAAATGCTGCTTCTTTTACAAATTTAATACGCAATACGTTTTACAATGAAATTTACTAATGAATATTTGCTATTATCTGCTATTATTTGCATTACTAAAATTATCTACAGATGATATGCGGCTTGTTTCATAGTATAGCTTATTTTTTGTTTGCGAGTATGGCTTCGGCAAATTTTAGGTCTGATTGTGTTGTTATTTTTAAGTTCGATTTATCCGTAGGAACGATAGAAACATTAAATCCGGCTTGTTCGACAAGTTCAGCGTCGTCGGTAGGAATTTTATCTGTGATATTTCTTTTCGAGTAAGAATCAATCAGAATTTGTCTTCGGAATACTTGCGGAGTTTGTGCTTCCCACATTCCTGTTCTTAAAATAGTTGATTTGATTATTCCGTCTTCAATTAACTTTATAGTTCCTACAATCGGAGTAGCAAGAATCGCCGCTCCATGTTGTTTGGCACTTTTAAAAACTTCATTAATTTGAACATCTGTAACGCACGGTCTTGCTGCGTCGTGTACAACGACATAATCGATATTATTGCGTACAATATTCAGAGCTTTTTGCACAGAATCCACACGTTCCGAGCCTCCTGAAATTACCATTAGAAGTAATTTATCGATTTCAACTGCAAAATAATCACGAAACCACGAGACATCTTCCGGCGCAACAACAAGAATTATCTGCTTGACATCCATACGTCTAGCGAATTTTTCTGTGCTGTAAAGCCAAATCGGTTTACCAAGTAATTTCACATAAGGTTTTTTTACTGCATTATCACCAAACCATTCCGTCTGTCCTAATGTTGTATCGTTGCTGGTATTATTGCTAAAACGCCTACTTTGACCAGCTGCCGCTATTATTACAGCATAAGTCATTGTAGATTCTTTTAATTCCGACATCTTAAAATTATCAAATATAAAAATAAATAAACGAAAAATTCTATAGAAACACAAAGTATAGTGTCTCTACAATTCTGTTGTCATGCAAAAAAATAGTAATAACAAAAAATAATAGTCAATTTATTATTGTAACGAAAACCAAATTTTCAAGTGAGAGGAGGAGTATAACATATTACAATTTTAAAAACATTCCGGCTTCAATAATTTTCAAGCCGAAATTAAACAAACTTTATGAATGAATGTCACTTATGATTACCTCATTTTCTGCATCAATTTGATCTTGAATAGATTCATAAGGCAATCCATATTCCTCGTTGAGCCATCTCTTTGTATCTATTTGTTTACATCTTATCGAACAAAACGGCATGACAACACCGGCCGCTTCAATGTTAAACGTCCGATTACAGATAGGACAAATTAAAATCGTATTTGTTTGAGATTCAACTTTCATATTTGAAATTTGTTTGCTTTTATTGAAAAGGAGTGTATGATCATTTGATATTTTAAACTACTCACACTTGAATTAATTGAACAGTAACTTTAATCACGTACAAAACCGCCGAATAATATTACAATCCGAACAATCCGAACCGAAAATTAAAACGGAAACAGTTTAAATTATTGTAACGTAATTTCAATCACGCCTGACTATATTCAGAACAGACTTTAATCTTTAATGAATACATAACCTTAATCACGGATAATTATAGACAAAATAGTATAACTAACATTTATTTTTTTATTAGTCAATATAAATATAAAGGTACCAAACATGACTATTCAACTTAAATGCCCAAACGGACACAATCTAACAGCAAAAGAATCAAATGCCGGTAAAACTGGAAAATGTCCGGTTTGTCATGCTGCTGTACGAATACCGCCGAAACCTATAACCGAAAGTGCTATCATGAATATCCTAAACGATATTAATACACAACAAAAAAGCGGAATTATCAACTCGAAAAATAAGGAAACTCCAAGCTCTTCTGTCTCTATGCCTCATTTCAAAAAATGCCCAAATTGCGAGCGTGAAATCGATATGGGATATCATATCTGTCCTTTTTGTCACACATATATCACAGGATTAAATGAATTTTGAAAAACAAAATTCCGCATTGTCATTAAATGTTGTCATTAAATTTCTGACAGCTTGAAATGTCCGGTAGTTCAACATTTTTTATTCAATTTCAATTTTCGTATTAAATTTGTACAAGTTTGAGAATTTAACCAAAACGATTAATTTCGTCAAGATCAATATCAATGAAAAAAATATCAAATATATTTGTAACGTTATTTTTTGATCAATCGGAAAATATCAAAACAAAAAACTATAGCGGTTCAATTTATATTATTTTGCCGTTATTTATTATTGTCTGTTTGATTATTCTTTTGTTCATTATCTTTTTTATACATCGTGAGTCCAAAGAACAAATTGTACATCCGATAGTACCAACAATAATACCAATCGATCCGTCTGATAAATCTGTTTCACAATCGGAAACAACAGAACAAAAAGAGACAAATCAAAAAGAGAAAAATTTAACTTCACCTGAGAATTTAACTTCACCTGAGAACAATCCCAACACGTCTCCCCCCGTAACTACGGCTGGTTCTGATCCTAATTCTGATCCTGATTTTACCGATCTGACAGATAAAGAACTTCAAGCGATTTACGAAAAACAAATACAAGAAGAGTCCGCGAAATTACAAAAATTAATCGAAGAAGAACAACAATTTATTCCTTTAGTTGATAAAGCCGATAAGTTGATTCCGCTTCATCAGAAAGACCGGATTTGGTTTGATAATGAAGTCGGAGCAGTAGTTCTCACGGGTCGAATAGTTTTGCGTGAGGGAATGCTTGAACTTTTTGCATGTAAGACGAAATCTAAAGAACATGAATCGATTGCGGCGATTCGTGTTTTACCTGAATTGATTCATGCGGCATTACTTGCGGTAGGTGCGGAAAACGGAAAACCAGTTCAGATGAAACCTGAATTTGTCCCGCCAAGCGGCGATGAAATAGAAATTATCGTCAAATGGCGGGATAATAACGGACAAATAAAAGAATCACCCGCACAAGAATGGATTTGGGATAATGCAAATAGCAAAGAAGATAATAAAAAACCAATGAAAACTCATTGGGTTTTCACAGGCAGCATAAGATACAAAGATGAAGAAGGTAACGAACATTACGTTGCAAATGAAACCGGCGAATTATTCGGTTTATCAAATTTCGTCGGGTCGATTCTTGATGTACCAATACAAAGCAGTGCCGACAATGATAAATTATTATTTTCATGTTTTACAGAAAAAATCCCGCCGCTTGGAACTCTCATAACTATAATTCTAAAACCGGTAAAAAATAAAAAATAATATTTCAACAGAATATTTGTTTTTCAACTTTTTTGAATATTATGAATTTTAAAACTAATGTGAATGTAAAAAATAAACTTGAAACCTTTGAGAACTCGCACTGATATATTGTCGAAATCTAAATTGAAGATCAGTTTAATCAATTACCGACAGTTGCGTTTTTCTTGTAGAGCAAAGCAACACATTGAGCTGATATAGCTTCTTCGCGTCCGATGATTCCAATATGTTCGCCGGTTTTAGCTTTTATGTTTATTTGAGACGGATTTATTGAAATGATTTCTGCAATTCGATTTCTGATTTTTTCTTTATATGGTGAAAATTTTGGTTTCTCCGCAAAAATTATTGTATCGATATTTATGACTTTCCAATTTTCCGAATAAATTTTTGAGCATATCGATTTGAGAATAATTGCAGAATCGATATTAGCGTTTGTTGGTTCGGTGTCGGGAAACATTTCACCGATATCGCCGCATCCTGTTGCGCCAAGTAATGCGTCTGATATTGCGTGCAATAAAACATCAGCATCACTATGACCTAACAACGTCCGTGAATATTCGATACGAACTCCGCCGATCATCATATAATTTCCTGTACCCAAACGATGCGTATCATGTCCGATACCGATTCTTAATTGTTCAATCATATTTTGTAACCGTTCACGAAAATTTTTATTCCGTGAACATTCATGTTTTAATTTTTAAATTGGTGTTTTTTCTTTTTTCTTTTTTATTGTTATAGTTCGCTTGAGAAATACAATTTAATTATTTCAAACCAACAACCCTGAGGCGAATTTATTTTTATACGTGAACGGTTACAAAAAATTTTATTGGAATATTACCAGAATATTACCAGCAGAATATTACCAATTATTTTTTATTTGTACTACTGATTTTTATTATAAATTCTGTTAGATCATCTAGTTCTTCCTCTGTTCCTGACCATGGCGGCATTGAAATTACAGGTTTGTTGAGAGACCTTAATTTGTCTTTGATAATTTTTTTATCATCTTCACCTGATAGTAACGGTTTCATGGCAGACAATCCATATTCGACAGCGTGACAGTTATTACAATGATACATGAAAATCATACCGCCGCGTTCAATTTTATCTGACGGTATTTTTTGCCATTGTGAATTACGTAAGAAACCGGTTATTTTAAATTTCTCTACATCATTTTTATAAATCTGATTTCCTAATACGATTTGATCTACTATCCACGGTTTACGAGCTGCTTCACGAATAAATTCTGCTGTTGCGAGAGCAGTCAATCCAAAAATCAACAGCGACACGGCAAAACCATGACTAATCGATTTCGGATGTAATATCGGACCAAAAAACATCAATGCTGACATTATCAAACAAATTCCCAAAAATATAGCGGTCAATACATTTATTAACACGGCTCTTTCCATTGCCCGATGTACATTTTCTGGTAACAATATAAATGACAATACAATTCCTATCGCCATTGTAATTACACCGAAAATAATTGGTCTGGACATTCTGCTAACAACTTTTTCGAGTAATAAATTGTTTTCGTTCAAAGTCCACACGGCATGAACAAAGACATAAAGAGCAGCTAACAATACAGCACCGCCGGTTCGTGATATTGTCTGCGGCAGAAACTGGAGATTAAAAAACGCATACCAGAAATTACCGCCTTCGTTCCAGTTAGCAAATAAACCGCGTGAATCTAACATGAAAGCAGTTATTCCAGTTATCAAAACGAGACTTATCCATGCTGCAATTGCATAAATCGCCGAAATAATAACATGCGTTTTAGGATTAAGTTCTGTCCAGAAGTAGTACATGATAAACGCTGCAACTATTTCGATCACAAAAAATACCCACTCGATTGCCCAACCGAAAACGAAAGTACGAATCAATGTTTCAGTTGCGAGCGGAGATGCAAGTGCAATTGTCCACCAGATACCAACTCCGGTGATAGCACCAAATGCAACTGTTAAAAGGACAAAAAATTTCGCATGTTTGTGCCAGTAATCGCGGTACGTTTTATCGCCGTTGACAACGGCAAAACGATTTTCTAATGCGATCAAAATTCCGCCGCCTACAGCATAATGCGAAACAAAAACATGAATTACAGCCACAAATGCAATAAGCATCGGCGCTGTAATTACAGGAACATACCACCACGGATAATACATGATTGGTTTGAAAGTTAAGGGTTAAATTTACGCATAATTGTGAAATCCAAATTTGTATCTCAAATCTTATACAAAAATCTTATACAGAAATTTTATACAGAAACAAAATTATAGTCTATGATATTCTAACTTCGGCTTGCAAAATTGAATATACCCCTGTAAAAATACACAGTAGAAACACATTGTATAAACAGTGTACAATTGTGTGATTGTAAATTTCGTAATATTCATACGAGAATGTTTAATTTATTTTTAACTAACCTTATTTTTTTATTAACCACAGAGAACACAGAGAAAGATGATTTTGCAATTTTAGATTTTTGTAATAATTTATCCATTTGATTCCGTGTGTGGTGAGTACACCACGCACGGCTATATTGGAGACACCCCTTCGGGG
>JAITKS010000198.1 GCA_031278315.1 Planctomycetaceae bacterium
AAAAACGGAAAATCTGCCCACGGCGGCTGTGATACTAAATCGCTCATCTGTAAAAACTTTTTCCAAGGTTTTTTTCCATGATAAAGCAACACAACAATCGAATACGGAAATTTGCCGTCACTATTTTTCATTTTTTTGGCATTTGCTGCGCAGGCTTCGTAAAATTCTAATAAATTACGAATACAACGAAGACAAAACGACTTGATTTTTGTCGATTGATGCTCAAAAAAGAGGAATACTTTTGCATTATTACCGTCATTGAGTTTTGCAGAAAAACGTAAATCGCCGATTACTTCTTTCAATTTATCATCAATAGTTATTGGTGATTCGCATCGAAGCGATTTGAAATCAATGAAACGAATAATTTCGGTTTTACCGTAACATTCCAGGAAACTCGCAAACAATTCTGTGTCGACGAGAAAGTGCCGTGTTAGTAAGTCGTGCGGATGAGCGATTTCAGCTGGTCTAGTTATGTTTGAAAATATCTGCATATTTAATCTCCTGATCTCCTGTTTTTAAAATCTTAATCTTTTTGTATTGGGGTTGGTGTACAATCGTGAATAATCACAACGACATTTAATAAGCTTACTAAAAATTTAATAAGCTTACTAAAAAGTTTGCTAATTTTAACAACAGTAGAATAACGTGTCAACGTCAAATATATGTATCGTACTATGAATTGCAGTGACGCAAAAGCTATTCATTAAAAAGCCTGCTTTCCGAAATAGATAAACAGACGAATCAAATCAATGAGTCAAATAAGAGCTGGTTTATAGTCAGACGGAATATTAAACTTTTTTTAACTATCCTGTAGTTTTCAATGTTAGTTAAAGAATTTTTTAAAAAAGTACGAAATTATCAAAATAGAAATTCTAAAAAACTAATGTAAGAATTTATTTTTTGAAGGAGAAATTTACAGTACGAGACATCCGCATTCTTTCTAAAATAAATTAGTTTTTAGGTAAAATATATTTCAGTGGAATATTTGCTTTTTACATTAACTCCAACTCCGATAGTGCAAGAGCGAATATTCATTCATTACTTTCAACTATCCGGTAAATATACTTTTCGTACTTTAAATTTTTGGTAATATATCAGTGGAATTTTTGCTTTTGAGTCAAAAAATAGTCCGCAATTTCGCCATGTGGAGGTAATCAGCAATAGCGTAGAGCAATCGTCCTACGTGTGGTTTTCTCTTTGAAATCAAGCTCTGAAAGGGCGCAAGTCTAAAGATCATACATAATTTTTTTGAAACACGAAATACATGAAAATACGAAATACATGAAAATACAAAATACACGAAAATATAAAACACTCGAAAAACAATAAAAAACAAAAATGTCAAAACAAATAGTTAAACAAATTAAGAAAGTTAAACGTGTTAAGCAAGCTAAGCGTGTTAAACGTGTTAAACGTTTTGGGAAACGTCCGGTTAAATATTCCGGCAGCCGAAAATATGATAAAAAGAAACCAACAGTTCAACCGAGTATTTTTGATACGCAATCTGGTAATAATCACCGTTTGCAAAAAATTCTTGCGGCGTCCGGTTTCGGCAGCAGACGTCAATGTGAAGAGTTAATCGAACAAGGACGCGTCGAAGTCGATGGTAAAATTGCAAAACTTGGAATGAAAGTTGATCGATTTAATAACGAAATAAAAGTTGACGGTGAACGTTTAAAACGAATTAAACCTGTCTATTTGGCATTATTTAAACCCAAAGGTTATGTCTGCACTGATAATGATTTACGAGGACGTCCTCGCGCAATTGATTTAATTCAAGGTAATTTTGAACATCTTTTTCTAGTAGGACGTCTCGACATGGACAGCGAAGGATTGATTCTATTAACCAACGACGGCGCACTCGCCGAAAAATTAACTCATCCGCGATACCAAATACCAAAAGTTTACAGAGTTCAAGTCGCAGGTGAAGTAAACAACGAAACTGTAAATAAATTATGTGAAGGTGTACATCTCGCCGAAGGATTTGTTAAAGCAACTGACGTAATTATAAAAAGTTATCGAAAACACTCTACAATACTAGATTTAACATTGTCAGAAGGTAAAAATCGCGAAGTAAGACGATTACTCGCAAAACTCGGACACAAAGTACAAATTCTAATCCGAATTTCTGTAGGAGGAATAAAATTAGGAAATATGATGCCAAGCGAATGGAGACACCTAACAACACAAGAAGTAAAAAAACTCTATAACATCAGATTTAAAATTTAAGATTTAAGATTTAAAATTTAAAATTTAAGATTTAAAATAATTTGTAATATATCAGAGGAATAATTGTTTTCGTTTTTTTGGTTGTTTACGAATTTTAAATTATCAATCACATGCCTGTTAATTCCCGCAAGGACGACACTTAATTAGCTACTTCCGTGTGCCGGAGCATACAATTAATAAAGTGTCGTCCCTGCGGGACTTGGATAACTTATAGGCGTGTGATCCGTAAGCTAAAGCATACGGTTAATAAAGTGTCATCCCTAGCGGGACATCTTGATATTTAGCTCTTTTTCGTGTATTTCGTGTTTAAAAATTACAAAAAATTGAAAAACAATTATTCCACAGATATATTAAAATAATTTTAGATTTTTAGATTTTTAGATCATTTATAAGAAACAATAAAATTATGTAGAGACACAAAGCATTGTATCTCTACATTTCAATTTTATTTTTTGTAACTAAAACTATTTTAGGCGGGACACAGACGTTCCTCCTAAAATAGTTTTTTTAGAAATTCACATTGATCTAATCTAGTAAATCTACTAATCGGCGACGTATGGTAACAATGCCATAAATCGAGCGCGTTTGATTGCGTTTGCTATCGCATGTTGACTTACAGCGGAACAGCCGTTTTTTCGACGGCTTATTATTTTGCCTTGACGACTTGTCAATTTGCGAAGTAATTCCACATCTTTATAATCAACAAACATCGGTCGAGGCCGTTGACCGCCTACCATCAACGGATCTTTTTTCTTAACACGAACCTTAGACTTTGTACGTTTACGTTGCTTAAATTTCGATTTCTTTGAAAATCTTGCCATGATCGTTTTCTCCTTCTTTTTTTATTATAGTTGTTAAATGTTGATATTAAATTTTGTAATGAATAGTTACAACAATTTTTATTTGTTATGTGCCAATAGCCCCTTGTAATTATGCATTATCAAATGACTGTCTATTTTGTCGACCAGATCAATAATTACACTTACTACAATGAGCAAACTCGTTCCCCCAAAGAAATTAGCTAACATGAAATTATCCGGTATTAATAAACTTGAAATTATATTTGGTAAAACAGCAATTACCGCAATAAACGACGCACCTACATACGTTATGTATTTCATTACCTTTTCCAGATACGCAGCCGTTGCATTTCCGGGTCTGCGTCCCTGAATAAATGAACCGTGATTTTTTAGATTCTCCGCAATATCTTTCGGATTGAAAGTTACCGCAGTCCAAAAATAACAGAAAAAGTAAATCAATGCAATAAACAGAATAATATAAGTAAATGTCTGTCTCTCAAAAATATTATTAAAAATTTTGAAGATCCAATGAGCATTAGCCGGCGCACTAAGGTAACTGAAAATAACTTGCGGGAAAAGTAATAAACTACTCGCAAAAATAATCGGCATTACGCCCGCTTGATTAACTTTCAATGGTAAATATTGACGTCCCCCGCCAAAAGTTTGACGCCCCCGAATATGCTTTTGACTCTGTGTCGGTATTCGGCGTTGTCCTTTGGTTATGTAAATTACACCAACGACTACCGCAACAAATAATACTGCCAGCAACAGCATTTGATCAACACCTAATTTTTGCGTACCCGAACTAAAACCTAACACGGCTCTTTCACTTAATTTTGTCAACGCACCGGGCAAACTTGAAATTATTCCTGCCATGATAAGCAAACTAATTCCGTTTCCTATTCCATATTCATCAATTTGCTCACCAAGCCACATTAGAAACGCCGTTCCTGCTGTCATTACTAGAACCGCCGTAAATATCCACATCCAAGGAAGCGTATTGTCAGCGTAGAGTAATGTATCACGATAAACGCCGCCTGTTACACCTGTTACGCCTTGATTCCCAAGAGCCAAAACATAAAATAAACTTTGGAACAAGCAAATCAAAATTGTTGCGTATCGAGTCCACTCGTTGATTTTTTTACGGCCGCTTTCACCTTCTTTTTGCAAAGCTTTTAATTTATCAAAAACTGTCGCTAAAAGTTGGAATATAATCGATGCAGAAATATACGGCATGATACCTAGTCCGAATATTGTCAAGGTTTCAAATTGAGTTCCCGTGAACACCGCAACTTGTGACATTACCTCTGCAACCCCGCTTTGGTTTGCCCACATCTGTTGCATCTTATGGACATCTACTATCGGAAGCGGAATCCAAGACCCAATTCGATAAACAGCCAAAAGCAGAAGCGTCAAAATAATTTTCTGACGCAATTCTTTTATTGAAAATATTATGCTGATTTTCTGAAACATAAGTTCAACCCTTAACGTACTAGCTTAACTAAAATTCTATTTTGATTTTAACTGACTTAATTTGACACATAATTTGAAAATTACAATGACGTAAATTCAAATATATTTTTTTACAATGATTCACACAAAAAAATAAAAGTTCAACAGATTATATTTTTATATTTCAACGTTTATTATTAACGTTTATTATTTTTTTCTACAGCTTGTAACTTTGCTTTTTTTGCGAATCCCATTTTATTTTTTACGACAGGTTTTTTATCCGGCAGAATATTTATAGTACCGCCTGCTTTTTCTATTTTATCTTTTGCCGTTTTTGAAAACGCGTGTGCGCTAACGTTTAGTTTTATAGTTAAATCTCCGTCGCCTAGAACTTTGATTTTATCAAAAGTTTTTCTTATAAATTTTTTTTCTGTTAATATAGCAGGATCAATTGTATCGCCTGTTACAAAACATTCAGCTAAATCGCCGACATTTATAGCGATAATTTTGTCTGCGAAAGTTTTGTTATTGAATCCGCGTTTTGGGATACGTCTTACCAACGGCATTTGACCGCCTTCAAAAATAGGACTCATCGACGAACCAGATCGCGAACCTTGCCCTTTGTGTCCGCGTTGGCTTGTTTTGCCTCGTCCAGAACCTGTACCTCGGCCAACTCGGCGCGGTTTACGCGCAGCTTTTACATTATGGTTGATTTCACTTATACTCGTCATTATAGGGAAACTCCTCGTAATCTTTCGATTTCCGTTTTGGTTTTTAGATTTAATAAAGCGTCTATTGTCGCTTTAACTACATTTGTTGGATTGGATGTACCGTAACTTTTTGTAAGAATATCGTGTATTCCGCAGGCTTCGCAAACAGCACGAATCGCTGCACCTGCAATTACACCAGTACCAGGACCAGCCGGAACTAAAACAACTCGTGCCGCCCCGAAATGACCAACTGCCTCATGCGGAATTGTTGTGCCGGAAAGTTGTACTTCTTTCAATTTTCGTGAGCCGTCTTTAACAGCTTTTTCTACCGCCGGAGGTACTTCATTCGCCTTGCCGTAACCCCATGCAACTCGACCCTTGCCGTCGCCAACTACCACTAAAGCCGCAAAACTAAAACGACGTCCGCCTTTCACTACAGCGGCACAACGTTTAATCTTGACAACTTTATCAGTCAATCCACCCTGCGCTATATCGTTTGACATAAAAATTATTGATCCGTTATTGTTTATTACTTAAATTTATTTTTCTGACTTACTCGATTTCGTTCTTTCTCGTTTTTTCACAAAATTTCAAAATGCTAACTTAAATTTATTTTGCTTAATGCCGATTAAACTTACCAAAATCGAAATACCAGATTGAGCTTTTTTTAAACTGCTCTCACTTTAATTTTCGGTTTAAGCTGTTGTTTGTATTACTTGTCGAAAAACAGGTTTTTACATTTTTGCGTCACCGAAATTCATAGTACGATTCGTATAATTGTGCGAGTCGGTCAGTTACTCAAACTCACGTTTAAACTAATTTTTTTAAATTAAAAAAATCAGTTTATATTTCAGCGGAATATTTTTAAACTGTACTTACTTTAATCTCATTTTAAATTTTGATTTATTTCGCCGTTCATTATCAGCAATTAGCTTTAATGGATATTCCGCTTAGACAAAAAAAACTTTTTACTGTAAATCATTTCAAATTAAGAGACTACAAAAAATAGAATATTATCTTTTATTGTCTGCATTTGTTAAATTTTGAAAATAACGGCGAATAAAGGGCGTGATTATATCATGCCCTATTATTAAGTCAAGCCTACACCAAGCCAAGAATAGAAAAAATTTCTAATGGAATTTCTAAAAACTAATTTTAAGCATAATGCTGGTCTTCTGTCTTCTTTGTTTTTGTACAAAAAATGGGATGTTATTCAATATTAGAAATATATTTTATGATTTATTTTTTTATCCTCTTTTGTTTCTGTAAATGTAATCTGTGTACCAATAGGGTCCGACAGAATTTAGGTCAACGCCTTGAAATGCCAGTTCGTCGAGAGCGCGGTAGATTTGTACGTTACCTTCGTTGTTGAAATCTAAAATCCATACTTCGGTTGGGTCCATGAAATCAATTAACGTTTGTTGATGAGTTGTAATAAGAAATTGTGTTCCGCCCATTTCGGTAACGTGTCGTCTTATTAACGAAACGAAAGCTTGAATTTGTGTATCGTCCATGCAAGCGTTTGGTTCTTCTATTCCGATTAACGGTGTCGGCATTGGGTCTTCGAGTAGTAATAAATGTGAAAGTAATCTCAATACGCCTTCGCTCATTTGGTGAGCGTAAAACGGTTTTTCTATTCCTTTGATATAGAAATAAAGAATAGTTCGTCCGACTTCATTTTTTTCATAAGTGATTTTATCGAGGAAAGGTATTCTTTGCGAAATTACATTTAAGATGCCCGGCAATTCAAAATGATGTTTATCTTCCATTCGTTTAAATTCGGTTTCAAGACGTCCATTTGGGACGAACTTAAATTTCGTTGGTACTAATTTTGCGGCGTTGTCTGGAGTATAACAAGCAAGATGAAATTGCTCTAAATGACGTTTTAATTGCGGAATATCGGGTAAATCTTCAAAATTACCTAACAAACTGAGAGCAAGATGTTTTTGATCGGTTCGTTTTACTGTTTCGATATCTCCAAAGTTAGCGTTATGCCAAGGTGTGATATGACGGGTATATTTTTCGCCGTTTTGAAAGAACATAATCGGTTGGACAGCTGTACCATGAATATTGCTGCGGTAAATTAACGCTTCCGATTCAACGTATGGAGTTGCGATGCCGAGTTTTTTTGTGATATTCAAAGCGTAAGTTAGAGGTCGAGGTTCTGAGCATGCTCTGAAAACGATACCGATTGAGATTGGTCCGACGCCGCCGTGTGTATAAACCAAGTCGAATCCGCCGCGGCGTGAAAATGCCTCATCTACGCCGAGATTCAAGCAATCGGCAAGAAATGCGAATACATCGAGAATTGTACTTTTACCTGCTCCGCTTGTACCAACAAGAACTGTAAGAGGTGTCAACTCATAAGTTGCTAACTCTTGCTCGAGATCCGTCATAAGCGATTGCTGGAAGCTCGATCCGATAGATATTTGTTTTAAGACCTTATAGTTCTTAACCCAAAATCCTTCTATTACCGGTTGGAATATTGAGAAACTCATTCCTTACGCCGACATCAAATATAACGTTCGCATCTTAAAATTCAGCAACATAAAAACGTAAATATGTTATTCAATAAATTAACTAAATTTCAATATGACGGTTACAAAAAAATTAAATATATACGTATCGTACTTATGATTTTCGGCGATATAAAAGGCTGTTTATCAAAAATGTCTATTCCGTAAACAGCAGACAGTTCAAACCGAAAATTGAAAGTGCGGACAGGTTAAAATTTCAAAGTTAAAATTTCAAAATTAGTAATTTTATAAATGGAATTTTTTATTTCATACTCTAATGATTTATAATTCAAAAAAACACAGTAGATATTACAGTAGATATATAGTATATAGTATAGGACACAGGCGGCAAAAACTTTATTGGAAAACTTTATTGAAACACTTTATTGAAAACGCTGTTTACATTTTGTTTTCTTTTTCTGTGTTTTCTGTATAAAAAAAATTCTATTAAAATATTAGTAATATATCGTAGGAATTTTTGTTTTTTGTATTAACTATGAAAAAGCCGTGCAAAGTAGTTAGTATTTTTTTAGAATCGTCATTTGGGGGCTAATTTATTTTTATTTTTATATGATTGTGTTTATTTCTAATCAGAAATAATTAAAAATAAAAATTACAAAAAAATTACAAAAATTTGTTTCAAAAAAATTTCCGCTGATTCTGTTACGAGTATTACATGAATTATATTATTTCGGCTGATGTCTATTATCGATCTTTCAAAAATATTTTATACAATATGTTCTGCATGTATTGATCGAAAAAGAAAGCAGCAATGAATTATAAAAAAAATTGGTATTTATAATTTAGCAAATCACAAAAAATGAATATATGTATTTTACAATGATTTTCGGCGTAAATAAATTTATAAAATTCTATAATTTATTTCGTTTATTTTGTACTTGAAATAAAGACAGTTTATAGAATTTCCTATTAAATTCAAAACCACCGTACAGTTCGTTTAGCGGCATCATTCTTTTGATTGGCAACTTGAAATATCAAGGGAAGGGAATTGTACACAACCAATTTTATTTGTCCATGCCCTCAGAAATAGCAAATAATTTATTAACTGATTCTGCTGTACTTTCACAAAAGTTGAAAGATGTCTTACCGCCGTTACCGAAAGCGTTTATTGTAGATGATTCTGTACCGACGCGGCGAATTTTCCGTACTATTCTTGAAGAGTTAGGATTTGTTGTAAATGAAGCTGTGAATGGAAAAGTTGCTTTAGAAAAATTACAAACATTGTTACCGGAAACGATGGTTATTTTTTCAGATATTAGTATGCCGGTGATGGATGGTTTCGAGTTTTGTTTCAGACTGATGCAAGAGCAATGGTATGATGGAACGCCGCTTGTATTAGTTTCGACTGAAAGTGATGCAAAAAATGTGATCAAGGGATTAAAACTTGGCGCAGACGATTTCTTACCCAAACCTTTCGACAAAGAAATTGTCTCACTGGTACTACTTAGAATTTTCCAATAACCCGCCCCGCAACAAAACGCCGGCTCGCCTCACAAAAGATGACAATATATTCCTCATATTCCTCACACGTGAAATTCATTTTTCGTTACAAAAAATAAAACCGAAAATTAAATAGAGAGCAGATTATAAATATCTCACTGAAATATTATCTCCGATGTTATCTAAAAAATTATTGAATAAGCTGGAAAAATTTGAACGTCTTTCGTTTGATGACGGCGTTGAACTTTTACATTCGGCAGAGCTGCCGCTTTTAGGATATTGGGCAAATGAATTTTTAAAGACAAAACATCAGAATAAATTAATTCGGACTTATAAAATCGAACGGAATATCAATTATACAAATATTTGTATTAGTAACTGTTTGTTTTGTGCTTTTTGCCGGTCTGTTAATTCTATCGACGGTTACGTTTTAGATGACAAAGTTCTTTTCTCAAAAATAGAAGAAACGGTATTACTTGGCGGCGGTCAAATTTTATTGCAAGGCGGATTGCACCCTTTGCTTCCGTTTGAATGGTATGAAAATTTACTTCGCCGTATTAAATTCCGTTTTCCTGAAATCAACATACACGGATTCAGTCCGACAGAAATTGCTTTTCTAGCTGATCAATTCGATTTATCCGATTCGGAAGTTCTTCTACGATTACGCGATGCCGGATTAGGTTCTTTACCAGGCGGCGGCGCTGAAATTCTAGTAGATCGAGTTAGACATAATTTGAGCCCGAATAAAGTGTCTGCTGAACGTTGGCTGGAAGTTTGTCGAAAATGGCATAAACTAGGAGGAAAAGGCTCGGCAACTATGATGTTCGGACATATCGAAACTATCGAAGAACGAGTCGAACACTTGAAAAAAATTCGAGATTTACAAGATGAAACAAACGGTTTCACTTCTTTTATTCCGTGGACATTTCAACCGCGAAACACAAAAATCGCTCATATCAAAAAAACAGACGCATGGGAATATTTAAGATTGTTAGCTGTATCAAGATTGTTTCTAGACAATTTCAAAACAATTCAATCAAGTTGGGTAACGCAAGGTTTGAAAATTGGAGTTCTTGGTCTTTCTTTTGGAGCTGATGATCTAGGCAGTGTGATGATAGAAGAAAATGTTGTTGCATCTACAGGAACAATTTATCGAAGTAACGAATCAGAATTTCAACAAGAAATACAAAACGCCGGATATATACCCGTAAGAAAAAATAAAAAGTAAGTAATATTTCAGCGGAATTGCTCAAAGGTTTCAAGTTTATTTAATAGAAGTAAAGAGTAATTTTAGATGTAACATTGTAACTAAAGAGATTGTTTTGTTTGAAAAATTAGATTGTAAATAGAGTATATTTTCGGAATGTCCGATAAGATATTACAAGACGGGTTAGTTGCACATTAAAAAATAATGATAATAATAAGGTCAATGATCTTACAAGAGTTACATTATAGATACACTAAATTCAATTACGATAACTTAAATTTTTAATGTTTCGCACTTTAATTTTTGGTTTAATTTTTGGTAATTGCTGCTGAATTATTTTATTGCGGTTTTTATGTTTTAACCGCCGAACCCTACAAAGAAAACTATATTAAAGTATTTTTTAGAACGATGAGAATAATATTCATTGGTCCGCCGGGAGCTGGTAAAGGAACTCAAGCGGAAAAAATAGTTAGTCATTACAAATTAGTACATCTTTCGACAGGCGTCATGCTCCGAGTTGCTGTTGCCGAAAAAACCGAAATAGGTTTACAAGCCGAAAAATACATGTCAAGCGGTCAATTCGTACCAGATGACGTGATAATCGGAATTATCTCGGAAAGATTAAATGCACAAGATTGCAAAAAAGGATTTCTGCTAGACGGCTTCCCGCGAACACTCACGCAAGCCGCCGCACTAGACGAAATGTTACAAAAAAATAATACTCCGCTCGATATCGTTCTCGAACTAAAAGTACCAGACGATGAACTGTTCCGCAGATTAGCAGAACGCGGAAGAGATGACGATAAACCAAATGTAATTCATAACAGATTAGCAGTTTATGCCGAACAAACATTGCCGTTATTACAATATTACGCCAAACAATCGTTACTCAAAACAATCGACGGACAAGGCAGCATAAACATAATTTTTGAACGCATGAAAGAAACATTGGATAAATTCATTTAACGTAACAAAAAATCCAAGTTGTTATTTTTTCAATGTATTTTGTGTCTAAAAACAAAAAAATTAGTAATATA
>JAITKS010000208.1 GCA_031278315.1 Planctomycetaceae bacterium
GAACGCCGGTTTGAAAAGAAGTTAGGACGGCGGCCGGCAGGATATATTATTGCGTCGGGCGATTCTGATACGTTCGATGATCCCGGGCGTTTTATCGAAATTCCATTGGTCAATAAAATTCGGAAACATGTCAAAGTTTGGCGTGAACAAAATTACCCGGGCGTTACAGGAATCACTAAACGCTTGCTTAATCATTGGCAAGACCCGCAAGAACGTGACGGAAAAGATCGAAAACGATTTTTTTTCTGTCAATTGGAAGCCATCGAAACTCTTATCTTTTTGACCGAAGCATCGGAAGCAGAACGATTGGGAATTGATATTCCCGACGACGGCGGCGATTTTGTACGTTGGTGTAACAAAATGGCAACCGGTTCCGGTAAAACAATTCTTATGTCAATGATTATCGCATGGCAAATACTCAACCGAGTTGCCAATAGCCGTGACAGCCGTTTTTCAAAATTTGTGTTTGTGGTTGCGCCGGGTCTTACAGTTCGCAACCGGCTTGCCGTACTCCATCCAAGCAATCCGAATAATTATTACGACGAATTTGATATCGTACCAAATGGATTACGTGATTCATTACGGCAAGGACAAATCAAAATTATCAACTGGCATACACTCGCATGGGACTCAGAAGAACAAATTGCGAAACGTAAATCTGTTGACAAACGCGGCGTGAAAAGCGATGAGGCTTATACGCAAGAAGTTCTCGGAGAATTAAAAAACGCACGAAATTTAATTGTTATTAACGACGAGGCTCACCATGCTTGGCGTGTTCCAGCCGCAAGTAAAATCAAAGGAATTTCTAAAGACCAAATCATGGAAAGTACCATTTGGTTAGGCGGACTTGATCGTATTCACCGGACACGGGGCATTTTAAAATGTTTTGATCTTTCCGCAACACCGTTTGCACCAACCGGTAAAAAAGCGTCGGAAGAAACTCTCTATTCATGGATTGTAAGCGATTTCGGATTGAATGACGCTATAGAATCGGGACTGGTCAAAACGCCGCGAGTGGTGATTCGGGACGACGGACGCGCTGATCCGCAATTGCGAAGCAGGTTGTACCATATTTATGCAGACAATAATATACGGGTTGACATCACACGCAGTAAAGCCGACGAAACCGAACCGCTTCCCGATTTGATCAAAAATGCGTATGTTCTATTAGGTAAAGATTGGTTTGAAACGAAAAAGAAATGGGAAAAAAACGGTCAAACAATTCCGCCCGTGATGATTACCGTTGCCAATAATACCGCAACATCAGCACGTATCAAATATTCGTTTGACAAAGATTTATTTCTGTTAAAAACAGCCGGACTAGGAGAACTTGGAAATCCAGAACGAATGTTACAAATAGATAGTAAAGTGCTTGAAAAAGCAGAGTTGGAAATATTGCCGGTTGAGTCTGTCGGAACATCCGATGATCTCGTAACAGATTCTGAAGACAACACCGATTCTGAATCAATTACTCCGAAAGAACGTAAACTTACTCAAAAACAACTTGCGGAAATATTGCGTCAAAAAGTGGACACAGTCGGACAACCCGGTCAAGCCGGCGAAATGATTCAAAACGTTATTTCAGTCGGCATGTTGAGTGAGGGCTGGGACGCCAAAACGGTAACGCATATTATGGGACTTCGGGCATTTAGCAGTCAATTACTTTGTGAACAGGTTGTAGGCCGGGGATTACGCCGGACTTCGTATGACGTCAATGAAGACGGTTTTTTTGTACCGGAATATATTAATATTTTCGGAGTACCGTTTACGTTTCTTCCGCATGAAAGCGGCGATGGTCCGCCGCCTGTTCCGCCTCCGCCGCGAACCCGTATTGAACCGGATAAAAATAAAGCAGAACATGAAATTTCGTTTCCGAATATTATTCGTATTGATCGTGTTTATCGTCCGTTACTGACGCTTGATTTTAATAAGATAAAACCATTAATGCTTGATCCGTTGGATTCAATTACGGAAGCGGAACTCGTACCAATGTTGAACGGTAAACCCAATCCTGCCGCATTAACCGAAATTGATCTCAAAAATACCGCTGACAACTACCGTTTGCAAACACTCATTTTTACTATTGCCGCAAGAATTTACGACACAGAAAAAAAACACGCATGGAAAGGTTCTGTAGAAACATTTATTGTACAACTTATTGAAATTGTCGAAACATTTATTTATTCCAATAAATTACAGATCAAAAATCCTGACTTTGACAATGATGAATTACGGCGGCGTGTACTGATCATGTTGAATATTGGCAAGATTATTCAATATATTGTGAATGAGGTACGTTTGGAAAATACAGAGGTGTTGGTGCCGGTCTTTGACAAGGAAAAACCGATTCGTTCCACTTCTGACATCCGAACATGGCGGACAATCAAACATGCCGAACCAATGCCGAAATCTCATCTCAATTTCACCGTATTCGACAGTATTATGGAATTTCACGACGCCAAAAAAATCAACGATTACAAAAATGTTGATTCTTTTGTAAAGAATGACCATTTAGGATTTGTTATTTTGTACAATTATCAAGGAATCATTCGTAAATATATTCCCGATTTTATTATTCGCTTCAAAAACGGTGTAAAACTTATTCTCGAAACAAAAGGACATGACACCGAACAAGACAAAACCAAACGTGATTTTCTCAACGAATGGTGCAAAGCTGTTAATCAAGATGGACATTTCGGAAAATGGTGCTGGAATGTGTCGTTTGATCCCAATGATTTACCCGAAATTCTCAATAAATCATTTACCGTAAACTAATGCGTACAGGTAATAAGATAATGTTCCTACAAAACAAATTAATCAAGGTAACTTCTAAAAACTAATTTTTACGTAATATATCAGGGGAATAATTATTTTGTGATCATTCTCACGGGTAAACTCCGTCGTTAACGGCGGGGCTTGCTCCGACATGATCTTTTTCCTACGCCCTGAAAGGGCAATCTATTTAGTTGATAGTTGATAGCGGAAAGTGTTGTCTGTAGAATTTAGCCGGAATGGTTATCAATCCGCTTGCGGCACTCTCCACTATCAACTAGACACTATCAACTACTATACTGCCCTTTCAAGACGAATACATTTTAAACTCAAATAAAAATTCCACCGATATATTTACGAATAATTATGAAAGGTGATTTTAACTTGTTCTCACTTGAATTTTCAAGTGTAGAGAGTATATTACTTTTACTTTCTCGAAAAATGTAAAGAGAGAATATTGTTAAGAAGTCTATCTTATTCACACTTTAAAATTCTGCAATCTTAATCAAGTCTCTTACTAAAAACTCAAGTAAGATTAGTTTAATACCCCCCTTCCCTTATACGTATCGTGCTATAAATTTCGGCGGTATGAGTGTTATTGTTATTGTTATTCATTAAAAATCCTGCTTTCCAATAAAAATAATCAGACGACAGCTCGAAACAGAAATTAAAATGAAAACTGATAATTTCAACAATTCAGCCGTTTTATTACACACAAATAAAGAATATTTAACGTTTTTCTATTATGCAGCGAATAGAAATTGAAAATTTTGGTCCCATTAAACATGCCGCATTTGATATCAATGATTACACAGTTTTCATTGGACCGCAAGCGTCAGGGAAAAGCACAATTACACGGCTAGTTTATTTCTTTATGTCGATAGAGAAAGAACTCTACTCGATTCTTATTGACCCAAACGGTGCTTTTGCTCGTCCCTCTCTCGAACTTTGGAAAAAAAAGATTCGTAAAAAATTTAATGACTATTGGGATCACTCATTTTTACATAAAGAAACCCAAATAACTTTTTTTCTTGATAATTCCAAAAAGATTTCAATAAACAATTTCAAAAATGGATTACCCGATGTGTTTATGAATAAATCATTGGAATCCGTATTTGAACAAGAAAGTGATCTACTAGTTCAAAAAAATAAAGAAGCTGATAATGTAAAAAATACCTTGTCGAAATTATTTTATTCATTTGCAATAAATAACTTCTTGAGAAATATATTGTCGAGTAATCCGGATTGTCACAATTATATTCCAGACGGACGGACAATTTTTTCTGATTTGTATAACGAATTAATATTATCAGCAGATTCGTATAACGAATTTATATCAGACAGATATTCTTTCAATAATAATATTCTTATGCGGCAATTTATTTCGATTGTAAATTACATTCGCAATGAATTTAGAAAACGACCCGTTGAAGAACGTATTCTAAATTTACGGCAATATAAATCATCGACCCCCGATTTATCTAAACATATCGATATTGTAGAAAAGATTTATAAATTTATGAGTCAAATTCTTCATGGAAAATACTGCTATGAAAATAATATTGATTTTATTTATATTGATACTGATACTGATACTGATAAAAAAATTCCGTTGTCATCGTCATCATCAGGACAACGTGAGGCAATATGGATATTGTACGATATTTTGTTTTATGAACTGCAATCATTTGAAGATACAGAAAGACAATCATTATTCACAGTCATTGAGGAACCTGAATCGCATCTCTTTCCTGAAGGTCAACGAAATATGATGTACGCATTGACTTTGTTTGCCAATCTTTCAAAAAATCAACTGATGTTGACAACACATAGTCCGTACATTTTGACGCCGTTGAGTAATTTACTCTATGCGTTCAATCTCGGTCAAAGTGAAACTAAACGTGAACGTATTGCGGAAATTATTGATCCCGATTTATGGATTAATCCGAAACAGTTTGAATGTTATTACGTTGACAAAGGAACAATTGAATCAGTAGTAGATCGCGAAACGAATATTATTAATCTCGATAAACTTGACACAGCATCGGCTTATGGTAACGAAGAACTCGATAAACTATTGGAATTGGAGAATTAAACTATGGAAAAAAAAGATTTCGATAATCACACAGAAAATATTGATTACCTTAAACAATCGGTTATTGTCTGTAGAGAAAACAAATCTACTTATAAATATAACAACAAATCACAATATTGTGTTGCTAAAATTAAAGTTGACGGCGGATTGTTACCGAATAAAGAAATCAAAAAATGTGACTGGCTGCTTGTTAATTGGGATAATGGCGTTTCGTATTTTATTGAATTAAAAGGCCGTGATTTTCGAAAAGCAATCGAACAAATTGAATCGTCAATAAATCGTTTACTATCTGATTTAAGTAAATTAAAAGTAACAGTTGTTAATGTTCGTATTGTTACAACCAAAACTTATCCCAATTTTAAACAAAATAACGAGTACATTAAATTGAACAAACAAGTAAAAAAAACCGGCGGGACTTTTATAAGTCAAAATTATTTGCTGGAAGAGACCGTTTGAAAAAAAACACTTGAATAGCCGTAATATATAACATGAAAAAATCATATAATATATTACAAAATTTTAGTTTTAAGTGAAATTCTAAAAACTATTTTAGGAGATAATCAGGCGGCTCAAAACGGAAATTAAAGTGAACGCCGTTTTAATATCAAAATTAAAAAATAAGGTAAATAAGAGATATGATCAACAAACTTAATCAACTACTGCAAACACCTTTTGAAACGGAAATTATTGAATTTAAACGGGCATCACTTGATTTCGATTTTAAAAAGTTAGGACGTTATTTTTCTGCGCTTTCCAACGAAGCTTGTCTTAAAAAATGCCAATCGGCTTGGCTTATCTTTGGAGTAGAAGATGCAACTCATCAAATTGTTGGTACAAATTATCGGACTAACCCGCAATATTTGCAATCTTTGAAACATGAAATCGCAGATCGAACAACTAATCGAATCACTTTTATCGAAATTCATGAAATTAACACACCTCAAGGACGAGTTATTTTATTTGAAATCCCTGCGGCATCTAGCGGAATTCCTACCGCATTTGATGGACATTACTACGCCCGTGACGGCGAATCGTTATGCCCGTTAAACATTGATGAAATCGAACGTATTCGTACATCTATAAATGATTGGAGTAAAGAAATTATCTCAAATGCAACACTTGATGATCTTGATTCGGAAGCAATTCAAACCGCACGGAATAATTTTCAAGTTAGAAATAGCGGGATTGAAACAGAAATAAATAAATGGGATGACATAACATTTTTAAATAAAGCAAAAGTAACAATTAAAGGGAAAATCACCCGAACCGCCATTATTCTTCTCGGAAAAGCAGAATCTGAACATTTTTTAAGTCCGGCAACTGCAAAAATCCGTTGGATTTTGAAAAACGGTCTTGGAAAAGATCGTGATTTTCATATCGAAACATGCCCGTTACTTTTAGCTGTTGATAAAATTTATACAAAAATCAGAAACATAAAATACCGTTACATTCCCATAGGCGGAAAAACACTTTCTCCGCAAGAAGTAGATACCTACGAACCGTTTGCTATTCGAGAAGCACTAAACAACTGTATTGCTCATCAAGATTATCGATTCGGAACTTTTATCAACGTTATCGAAATGGACGATCAATTAATTTTTTCTAATCGAGGCCGTTTTCTTCCTGAATCACCGGAGAAAGTTGTTTTGCAGAATGCACCGGAAGAATATTATCGAAATCCATTTCTCGCAACAGCTATGTATAACCTAAAAATGATTGAAACTCGAGGCGGAGGTATTAGACAGATTTTTGAATATCAACGAGACCGCTTTTTTCCAATGCCTGAATACGATTTAACACAAGATCGTGTTCAAGTAACCATTACAGGAAAGGTACTCGATCTAAATTATGCTCAAATGTTGGCTCAAAATCCAAACTTGAGTCTTGCAGATATCATACTACTAGACAAAGTCCAAAAAAAGAAATTTCTGTCAAGTGAAGAAGAAAAATACCTCCACACAAAAAAACTTATTGAAGGAAGACGCCCAAATTATCATATCTCAAAAGAAATTGCACAAAAAGCAGACCAAAAACCAGAATATACAAAATTACGCGGCTTGGATATAAAATACTATTGTGACTTACTTCTTGAAGCTCTAAAACAGCATGAATCTCTTACGCGAGAAGAAATAAATCGGCTTCTAAGTAGTAAACTACCCGAAGTATTAAATAAAAAACAAAAAATAAGAAAAATCGGTAATTTATTAACAAAAATGAAGGAAAAAAAACTTATTAAAAAAACCGGATGGTCTAAATCAATAAAATGGCATCTTTTTAATGAACTTTCAAATAATAACATAGACACAACAAATGAATCTTTTTAATATATCCGTGAAATATTTCCGGCATGTTTAACACCATACAATCACCAATGCAGTAACACTATGCCTTGTGTCTCTATGTTACGGGATAAACATAAATATATTGGTGAAAAAATTTTTTAAAGGTTTCAAGTTTATTTTTCGCTAATCTTATTTTTTATCTTGTTTTTTTCTGAACTAAACAAACTTATTATCTCATTAACAAATTGTTTTTTAGAAATCGCCTTTTGAACTGCCGCTTATTTCAACTTCCAATTTCGATAATCATGGGTTATATTTACAAAAATCAGAATCAATGCGGCAAGACAATAAAATTTTATGACCGCCCCCAATGTTAATTGATAACATGATTCTGTACAATTTTATTTGTTACGCTCAACATAATTGAAAATTCAATAATGTGATGAGCATACAAACTATTACAATTTCCACTCCGATATTAGGTAACTCACAATTGTCTAAACAAACTCACAATAGAATCACAATAGAATCACAATTGATAATTATCGCAAGTTGCCGATTATCTAAAGTGACAACAATTTAACTCTCTTTAGGAGATACAAAGAATGAAAACAAAAATTATTTTAATTACAAGTATGTCTGTTTTATTTGCTCTCGTTTTTGCTTCGGAAATTCAAGCGCAAATTTTCAGACGAAATTCCAACAACCTTTCTAACAATAAAAGAATGAACGACGAAGCCGTAAAATTGAAATCTATTCTCGACAACTACCAAAAAGACGCCCTGAAATTATTCAAAGAATCCGCATTAGCCGAATGGGAAGCAATGACAACAGGTAAAAAAGAAGCATTTACTAACTCCGCTGCCGCTAAATTGAATTATGCTAAATTTCATAGCGATTCAAAAAAATACGCTGAAATAAAACAACTTCACGAAAAAGCAAAAGGATTATCGGCAATCGATCAACGAGCCGTAGAACGTATGGAACTCACATTCCGGCAAAATCAATTGCCCGAAGATTTGCAAAAACAAATTCTGGATCAGTCATCAAAGATCGAAATGATTTTTCAAAATCAACGCAGTAAATTGAACGGAAAAAAATACACTAATAACGATCTCTTGGAACTGCTCGAAAAAGAAAAAGATTCTGCTAAACGTAAAAAAATATGGGAAGCATTGAAACAAGTCGGCGGAGAGGTTGATGATCTTGTTGTCAATCTTGTAAAAGTCCGTAATACAGCAGCGAAAAAACTCGGATTCGCTAACTTCTGGGAAATGCAAGTCGTTTTTCAAGATTATAAACCGGAAGTCTTAATCGAAATATTCGATCATCTCGAAAAAATAACAACACCGCTATTTACACAAATTAAACGTGAAATCGATTCGGAACTCGCAGAAAAATTCGCTATAGAAACAGATAAACTTATGCCATGGCATTATGATAATCCATTTTTTCAAC
Source organism: Planctomycetaceae bacterium (assembly GCA_031278315.1). Lineage (GTDB taxonomy): Bacteria > Planctomycetota > Planctomycetia > Pirellulales > Thermoguttaceae > WRKP01. The sequence continues at coordinate 8,608 of JAITKS010000208.1, forward strand.
AAGCACCGCCGTCGAAAGAAGTCAATCCGAATGAATTTTACGAAAATAAAACACGCGAAGAGTTGGTAGAAATTGCAGTAAAATATTATCAGCATATCGGTCTTCCATATAAGAAGGTACTTTCAAAAAGCGATATGTATGATCGTGAAGGCAAAAATCAACATGCGTTTAGTATCGATATTGATACGCTTGGTGATGTCAGAAATCTTTGTAATGTGAAACCGACAGACGAATGGATGGATACGATTTTACATGAAGGCGGTCATGGTGTTTATTCTCTTGGTATTGATCGCAAATTACCGTTTAATTTACGGGCTGAGGCTCATATTTTTACGACAGAAGGAATCGCAATGATGTTCGGTGCGAAAGCACGCAATCCGCAGTGGATGATAAAATTTGCAGGCGTTGATAAAAAAACTGCCTTGAATGCAGCCGACGCTTTACGTAAACAAAGAGTAAGAGAACAATTGATATTTTGCAGATGGACTCTCGTAATGTTACATTTTGAAAAAGCATTATACGAAAATCCTGACGCCGACTTGAAAAAACTGTGGTGGGAAATGGTCGAAAAATATCAATTACTAAAAAAACCAAAAGGACGTAAAGCAAGCGATTGGGCTTCAAAACCGCATTTTGTTATCGCACCGGTTTATTATCACAATTACATGCTGGGCGAACTTTTCGCCGCACAATTGAGAGAATCTTTAGGAGAAAATTTCGAAAAAGACTCCCCAAAACTAGGTGCGATATTGAAACAAAAAGTTTTCGCACCAGGTTCAAAATACGATTGGCAAGATTTCGTAAAACGTGCTGCCGGTCAACCTTTGTCGCCAAAAGCATTCGCAAAAGAACTCGAAAAAGGAATAAAAGTAAAATGAAAAAAAGTAAAAAAATCGAAAAAGATTTTTAAATAAAATTTCGATAATATACTAATTACACTTTAAAATTCGTTTTTTATTTTTTGTAACGAAAAAGGTGACCGTTCACGTATAAAACTAGAATCGCCCTGAAAGGACAACAGGGCGAGTTTAGTTTAAAACGAAAACCGAAATTTAAAGTGTGAAAAGTATAATTCTGTCAAAAAACGAAACACGAAATTTCGTAATATTTCAGCGGAATATTTGTATATGAATGAAGCGTTATTGTTGATTTCTTATGGAGCTCCTTATTGCGAGTCAGATGTTATTCCATTTTTGGATAAATTACTTGATGGTAAAAATGTTTCTGAAATTTATAAGAAAAAAGCAGCTGCGAAATATTATGATTTTGCAAAACGCGGCGGTAAATATGGTTTGCTAAACGAACAATGTGACGAATTGTTACATGGAATCAAAACTGAATTTAATAAAATCGGTTTGACGGCGCGTATTTATCACGGCAATCTTTATTGGTATCCGTTTCTTGAGGATACCATTTCACAGATGACTAATGATGGTATCCGTTTTGCGAAATGTTTTATAACTTCAGCGTTTGATTCAACTGCCGGAAACCGCCGTTATACTAATGCGATTACTGCAATTTGTAAAAAAATCGGCAATTCTGCACCGATTATAAAGCGTTTACCGTTACCGTTTAATCATCCGCTGTTTATTGAGATTCAAGCTGAAAGATTGTGCAATGCAATTAAAACTCAACAAACTCAAAATAATAATCGGGATCGAACTGAAACAATAATTTTTTTTACTGCTCATAGTATTCCGAAAAAAGATCCGTTTGCGGTAAATTATGCCGAACAATTGAATTTCGCTTGTCGAACTATAATTGAAAAATGTTGTTCAATCTGTCCGGATTTTAGATTTTTTAAGTGGAAACTTTTGTATCAGAGTCAACCGATCAGTCAAAATAAAAACGGTGACAACTCTCAATGGTTATTGCCGTCGATAAAAGACGAATTTATAACTCTTGTTAATCAGACAGAAGACAACAAAATAAATGTAACGAAAAATATCATCGTTTCGCCGATTGGTTTTTTTTGCGAAAGCATGGAGACTGTTAATGATCTCGATTTTGAATTAAACGATATTTGTAAAAATTCACCTATAAGATTTGTTAGAGTTTTAACTGTCGGCACAAATTCAAAAACTTATCAGATGATAACTCAATTAAGTTTAAATAGTGAGATGCAGTAACTATTCAGTAAATATATTTCAGTAGAATTTTTGTAATATATCAGTGAAATAATTGTAGGCATGTTAAAACCCAGACAATCATCAATGCCGAGACACAATACCTTGTGTCTCTACGTTACGGAATAAACGTATAAATCGGTAAAAATTTTTTTATAGGTTTCAAATTAATTTTTAACTAACATTATTTTGTTTTTATTAACCACAGAGGACACAGAGAACACAGAGAAAGATGATTTTGTAATTTTAGATTTTGTGTTAATTTATCCATTTGATTCCGTGTGTGGAGAGTACACCGCGCACTGCAATATTGGAGATACCCCTTCGGGGTGTGATAATGTCTGTAGAGATACAAGGCATTGTATCTCTACGTTACGGAATAAACGTATAAATCGGTAAAATTTTTTTCAAAGGTTTCAAATTAATTTTTCACTGATATATTACGATTTACTCAATTTCTGCTAGGAGTAGATAAATAAGCTGCTTTGTTAAATACCGTTCCTGCTTTAATTTTTTGTTTTACACTCTCTATTGAATCTGCAAATAACGGCGAGATTTCAATTGGAATTTTTGGTTCTACAATTGCTCCGGCTTTTCGCAGCCAATCTGTATGTAACGCAGTAATGTTATTCTTAACAGTTTCAGGTGAATCTGATAACGAACCCGATACATTTTTTAACGGAGAATAATGATTAAACGGATCAACCTCAACTACAACTGCATTTTCTGCAAACGGTAATAAATCAAAAATAAATCTCTCAAACTTAATCGCATTTTCTTTGTCAGATTTAATCTGCTTTCCAGTCGAAATATCAATAAACGACACTCTCTTACGCGCAATATGAAACGATAACGAATTTACAATTTTCGACATCCGCTCAAGAAACTCAACATTAAAAATATGTACCGCAATACTCCCCGCCCAGATTTTAAGAGAACCATCCGAATTAGTTTGACAAGCAACAGCCTCCGGTAAATCAATATACTCGATAACATAAAGCCGATCATTTACCTCAACTATATTTCCGACTCTGTCCGTAGGAAACCGTTTACGAATAACCTGACACGTAAACTCCGAATCACTCAAAAAATGATAACCTAAAAACTCCGGCGAACAAATCTGCACCAACGGATTATCAATCTGATTATAAAATAAATACTCAATTCCGCGCTGCTTAAAATTATCAAGTATCGAAATTCCTTTATCGTTTTTTCGGGTGACAGCTTTAAGCATTCCGCCGTGTCCGTCCGGACTCAACGCAATTCCGCCTTTCGATTCTAATAAAACTTTGCCTGAATCTATCGCAACAGCCGGCATCGTCCCCTGACAAAAAATGAAAATATCGTCTTCACGCAAATTAAAATAATTATTTTGCTTTAAGAACTCGACCGTTTCATTATGTGTTGCCGGACTAGTCATAATACCGTACGGAATTTGATAACCATACCGCTTTGAAACAGCAAGCATTTTCTCAAAATGAATTTGAAATAAAGACGCACCGCTAACAGGACCAATCGGATACATCCCCTTAGGATGATTAAAACCTAACCGCGTCCCCTGCCCGCCTGCAACAAGAATAGCTCCAACCTTGCCGCAACGTAACATATTTTCACCCGCCGCTGCCGCCTCTTTAGACGAAATCGGTTTACGCTGTTTGCACGAAACCGAATCAGTTACCGTTGAAAATTTATAAGCAGGAGGATCACTCGCAAGGTCTGCTAATGTCAATGATTCAACCGGAACATTACGATTCGCATAAAGATAATTAACCAAAGAAAAATCTATTGACTCTATCTGATCTTTTAACTTGCAGCGCTCTAAATCAGAAAGCAACTCCCAAAACGTAAGAAGATGCTCTTGACCATACCGCTTGAGATTTTCTAACATATCATTTTTCATATTACGAAAATTTGGTAAATATTTCTAATGTATTTTTGTAATAATACGCCCGCACGTGAAATTTCAAGTTTCGTTTTTTGCCGGCAGAATAAACAAGACAGGATTTTTAAATTATAAATTAAAAGTAATATTTCTGCGGAATTTCTCAAAGGTTGAAGATAAGATTAGTTTTAAATTTCATATTTTTGTGATGTGTGTTATAAATTTGAAATATAAAAACACAAGACATTGTGTCTCCGCCGAAAAATTACATTTTTTGTTTTTTGGAGTAATTACTCTTTGTCCGTTCCTCTATTGTCCATCCTAGACGTCCTAAATATCGAGCGTATATCATCGAAAAAATTACAAAAATAGGTGTAACCATATTCCAAAAAATATATTGAGATACTACAGTAATCATCATGTATATCAATAAACCAAAAATTAACGAAATCAAAAAAGATATAAAATAAAACCGAAACCAAACTCCAATACAACTAATCAACGAATAACAAATTACTCTGCCAAAAATTAAAAAAGACGCATTATTTTCAATACACGACAGAAAAAATATCGGAAAGAAAAATAACATAGAACCGCCGAATAACAATATCACTGTTAAAATCATCTCATTCGCTGCAATTACTTGTAAATCTAATAGTCCTATCCGCCCATTTAAAAATAACGATATACAGCAATACATCGGAAAAGAAGAAAAAATTACTAATATAAATAACCAAATAGTCAACGAACCAAAATCTACTATTTTAAACTCACGCCAATCTTCCGATTCGGGGTAGTTGCCTCCCATTAACGTACAAAAAAACAACGTGTAAAATGTATCAGCATGATAAAGTAAACCAAATACAATTGCAGTAATCCCGAGCCATCCAACAATTACAAGCAATAAACCGGCAAAAATTTCTATAATAATTATCCCGAATATCATCAATATCAAACTGTAAATCATTCGTCCCCACAACATTCTATCGGCAAAAGATACAAAAATTTTACTCACAAACGGATACTTCGGTAACTTCGGAACATTATCAGCATTAATCCGAAATTGATTAACAATATTACGAGAAATACCCGCACCCGCACCCGCCGATCTCTCTGAATCAACTTTAGAACCAACACTAACTTTCAGCTTTGCATCATAGTCCTCAACATAACGATAATCAACCAATGTACGTATTACCGGTCTTTTGTCTGATTCATTTAATTGCGCAACAGAATATCCTCCGCCTTTAACTACACCCGCTTGAATTTTTTCTGACTTTGGGACCGGTTTAATTTCATTTTGCCGTCCGCAATCGGGACAAATTTTGAAACCGCCGATCTCACTTTCATAAGCATACATTCGCGTACCGCACAAATTACAAACAACAGGAACAAGCAAACTAGTATCAATCCGACTTTGATTTTGATTTAGATTTTGATTTTGATTTTGATTTTTATTATCACGATCACTATCAGCAATTCCGAATATTTTTCCGCCTTCAAAGCTATTATTAATCGGCAACGGCGGCGGAACTGATTTGCGTTTCGCTGGAACTACTGTTTTCGTTTCGCAATCGGGACAAGTTAATTCCATACCAATTTGAGATTCAGACGCATACATCATTGTCCCGCAAAGTTTACAATAAACACGAATATTTTCTCCTGCCGGTTTCGCGGCTACGGTATTATCACCGCTTACCGCATAAATATCACCGCTATTATTACTATCAGATTTTATAGGAACTGAATATTGTTCACCTCTAGTTTGTTGGTTTATTCGTTGATTCCATTCTTTTTCAATCTGTTTGAATTTCCCTGCAATAGAAACGGGAACTCTAACTTTCGTTTCACAATCGGGACAGACAATAATTTTTTCAATTTGCTCTTGTGAAACCGCAATATTAGTACGGCAAATCGGACAACGTAAAGAAACAAATTTATGACGATCCGTCATTTCACGAACATCGATAGGTACAGAATCTATCGCATAAAGTTGAGATTCATCAACAGGTTTGATTGTACTTTCCGCCGGAACAGTAATTTCAAAATAACATACCGGACAATACATCTTTTTACCAACCATTTCAGCAGAAGCTTCCACAGCATGTTGACAACGGATACAACGAAAATTAATCATAAACGTAATCTCCTCACACTTTAAATTTCGGTATTCGTTTTAAACTAAAATCGCCCTGCAAGGACGATTCTAGTTTTATCCGAGAACGGTCACCTTTTTCGTTACAAAAAATAATACCGAATTTTAAAGGACAATGAGTATATTACTATTTTCCTATAAATTGAGCCGCCGTATTACTGAATTTTATTTTGTTGTTACTGCGAATCCTTCGATTTCTACTAGTAATTCTGGTCGGCAGACATCGGCTATAGTGTAAAGCGTTGGCGTATTTGTTAATCGTTTTTTACAAATTTTGTCTATTACATTGAAATCATTAGAATTTTTGATATACACTCTAACGCATTCAAATTTATCTAATCCTGAATTGAATCCTTTAATGCCGTGTTGCGTTAAATTATCACTATCAATTAAAGCGGCGATATTATCTAACGTTTGTTCTGTTTGCGATGCTGGGTCTCCTCCGAATCGGCTTTCTGAATCAGTAATACTTGCAGTCCCTGAAACAAAAATTTGGCACCAATTATCTATAGTTACCGCCATTCCGCGTGCGAATTTCGGGCTCTGCGGACTGTAATTCTCACTGTACGAAAAAGCAGATGTTTGATTCGGATTCTCTAGCGGTACAGCAATAAAATCTTTTCGTTTCGTATCAACGGCAATAGCTGCAATCACTACATCGATGTCGTCTGCACCTATTCCTGTACTCGCTGGAAATACCATTGACTTGCACTCCGGCGGTAAATATTGACTCAAGAATTTCGTCGTACCGAAAAAATCTGTACGCGCACGGTTAAGCTCTTGATAACGTTGAAGAGAACCGGCAGATTCCGCTTTGTCAGGCAGCACAAGATGACCTTGATAAATCCAAGTTCGAATTACTTGATCAAGCTGAAATTTATTTTGAATCAAACTATCGCCGAAATTTTTAAATGCGTCAAGAGAACGATTGTAAGCACCGACAGGTAAATTATCAGATCGAAAATTACCGCCGAAAAACCATCGTATTGAATCAGATTCCGTAACAATAATATTGTCGGAATCTGATTTTTTACGTTTTACGTTTTTACCCGCGATAGCCCAAATTTCAACTCCGCACACACCGCCTCCGATTGGTGCTTGCGGAATTATTGTCATTGCACCCAGCCCATTCGGAAATACTTCTGTTACAATCTGACGTAACAATTCTTTCATTCCGATATCTGCCAGATAAAAATTACTCATCACGACATTAGATAGAAATCCTTGTCCCTCAGAATGAAGTAATTCACGAATGTCATGAAAAACAGTATAAATCTGACGCTGCCAATCAGGAACAGATTTGCCATGACCTTGCGTATCGTCATCAGGAAGCGTAACAAAATTTTGAGCTGGTTCAGCAATAAGAAACATTTGCTCGGCTGTACCAAACGGAACAACCGAATACGTAATATTTTTTGTATATGTTTTTCGCATTGGTTAAATATTTTAAACTGCTCACACTTGAAAATTCGGCAACCCGCACCTGTGTTATTTATCGGAAAACCTGATTTCACGCTTTCGTATCGCCAAATTCATAGTACAAGATACGTATATACCGCCAAATTCTAAAGCACGAGCGGATATTTCAAAACCCGCAAAATAAATTACATAAAGAATACATAAGACAAATAAAATGCCTAAAGATTCAAATATCGTTTTTGTATTTCACAGGTAAAATTAATTGTTTTCAAAAAACGCAATGACGGCATAATACAACTCAAAATAAATTGTATTAGCCGTAATTTCGCGTTACAACACCGCCGATCAGAAATTTTCAAGTCAAAGCTGTTTGACACATAAAAAACTGATTTAAACTTGGCGAAGTATAACAAACAACCTTAAAAAAACAATAGCAATTTATTATCACTAATTGAATGCAACCGTTCACGAAATTTTTTTATTTTGTGATCGTTCATGTTTTAATTTTTAAATTGTTGGTAATATATACTTTTCTTACTTAATAATGCGTCTTGACATTTATTTTATGAATTGTTATTATTTGCAAGTTGTTTTTAATTCGTCAGCAACAATTTAATTATGAGTTACCGCCTCGCCAAAGAGCAAAATTCGGAAACTTCAAAAGCAGTATTACAAAAATCGCGGTCATCGTTTTGTAAATCGTATTCGTGTAGTGATTGTGCTTGCTCGCGAATATAAAGTTTCAGAGCTTGCTTTAATTTTTATGCTTGACTGCGATACGATTCGCCGTTATTTTCGCTTATATACTATTCATACTTGAAGATTCGTTATTTGTTTTAAACAAAATCCGCCTTGAAAGGGCGAATTCATAGACAATTTTTTGACTCAAAAACAAATTGTATTTACTAAAAAATTATTGAAACGTTTATTGACAATATTTTCAATTAAAAAAATATACTTCAATATAATAACAATGTGTAAAACCAATAAAAAAAAACAATTTTCTATAATTTATTATTGTGTTAATCTTGTTCCAGTTCTGTTTATTCTTTTTTTTATTTCATACTTTATTTATGGATTGTTTTACTTGACTACACGTACTGGTGTCAATATTCAAAGATTATGGTGGTTATCTAATAAATGTTCTAATATTTCGTATAGTTTTTGTCAATCTGACGAAATATATGAATATGATGTTGCGCCGGATTTTTTCGCACAAGTATGCGGTAAACATAAGCAAGATTTTATCAGAATCAATGAATATCCTGTTAAAATCATAAGATATTGTGCAATAATACCATCCAATCGAAATCAATTTTTATATGAAATATACAATTTAGAAAGTGATTCACAAGACAATTATTCATGTTTTCGAATAGTTAAAAAAGGGTTCTACTACCTTGAAGAACATAATAATCAAATACTATATTATGTATTCGACGAAGAACAACAAAGAATGTATTGTTATATAAACGTATCAAAAAATGGAATCAAAATAGATACAACGGATCCATTTCATGAATATATAATAAAAGAATCAAGAGTCATTAACATCGTTAAAAAAACAAAAAAGAAGAAAATCCCCAAATGAGATAGATCGAAAATACCAGACAAAAATTAGAGTTGAGAGCTGTAAATAAACAGAGGCGGATTGGAAATTCTAAACACAAAATGAGAAACAATAAGTTATATTAGTGTCATCGTGAATTGAAATGTTGGGAGATTTTCTGACTGTTGTCAATTTTGTAAAATTCATTGGTTCGATGAATCAAAAATAGGTTTTGTTGAGAAACGACCTGAAGGAATAATCAAATCAACAAAGTTTGAACTTCGCTTCAATTGCTTCATCAGAAATTGAAAACAAACAGCATTAATCGAATATAAAAATTTTGAATTATTTTACTATTTGTAACGATAATTCTTTTACAATAAAGTATCGTCAAAAAAAATTTTAAAGTCGTTCTTAACTTCAATACAAACTATCTTGTACTATATCAGTGGAATAATTTATTTTTTTGCGGGATCGCGGTCGTCTCGACCGCAT
>JAITKS010000260.1 GCA_031278315.1 Planctomycetaceae bacterium
TTCGATTACCCAAAACGGATGTCCGCCTGTCGAGTGAATTATATTATCACCAATATTTATTGTTACAATATCTCCATCGTAATTAGTACGGAATGTTTGAATAACTGGTTTGACCTCCCATCTTTGATCTCCAAAATTAAATGACCAAACTTTATCACCAAATTTGATCTGCTCTATCGGAACAAATTCATTATTATTGATTCCGCCTTCAGAATATTTTGAAACAAGTGTTCCCGCAAGAAAACAATTACGAACATTAGCCGGTACCGTTGTCTGTTTACCATTCTTAAATATTTCAAACTTTGGATTAACTCCACTAATTTTTGCGCTGGCTGCTGCTAATAGATTTCCTGCTGCAACTCCTCCAATGTGTTGTTGAAAATTATCTGCATCACTGTCTTGAAAATAGTTGTATGTTCCTATAGTTATTTCACTTGTTCCTAATGAAAGACCAGAAAGTCCGGCACGTCCGGCATTCAATAAAGTACCCGTTACCGTAGAATCTTGAAAACTTTGACCTAGTGCCGACCACTCGTTCCAACCTATCGGATGACCATCTAGCGTTTCTATCGTGTCGATAGTAACCAGTAAGAATGTCAATAACATTTAGTGTACACTAAATCAATTAGATTTCGTTGAATATCTTTCAATGTAACGTGCTATTTGTTTTTTATTCCAATCTTTAGGATACCGTTCTAAGTATTGTCTAGCCTCCTCAACAAAACGACCGTCTTTTAATTTCAAAAGAGCATAAATTGTATGTCCGCCAGTAACTTCCCTAGGAATTAACCGCTTAAAATCAATTCCATCTGAACGTTTAGTTTTGGGTAATATACTTAGGATAAAGTACCCCCGTCCTTTACTAAATTTTTCTTCATTAATTACTTGACATAACATCTCATGAAGTGCCTCACTTCTAGTAAGATAATTTTTGTATATCGGTAAAATATCTGCAATTTCGCCTGCAATAGCATCCAAAGCATGATCAACAGGAAGCCCTATATCCGTACTGTCTGTAGGTGAAGGTCGCGGCAAATCTTCAAAAAGTTTTGGATCATATACCAAATCTTTAGCTGTCTCATAAATTTCCATGCAAAATGGATATATTTTTTGACAAAACCTGTCAAAAACTTTCCTATCACCTGTACTTATCTTACGGCAAAGTTTAGAAAACTTTGTTCGAAAATATTTAGTTTGCTCTTCGCTAAATGCAGCTGGCCACAAGATTAAATAAGGAACACCTCGCATTTGTAAAACCTCCATTAAATTTTAATTAACACATTTAAAAACTTCATTTTAACGAAGTTTCTTAAAAAGAATTTTTATTTTTTTCTTATCACGTAATTCCTCTAACGAACTCGATACCTTCGTATTCTTATCTACAATGAGCTTGAATTTTCTATTTGTAGCTTTAGCGAGACGCATTAAATCATTTATTTGCGTTGATAAATATTGATATACTTTTCACACTTTAAATTTCGGTATTCGTTTTAAACTAAACTCGCCCTGAAAAGGACAACAGGATTTTTTACTGAATCGTCCGCCCCAGCGGGGCGGATAAAAATCCTCCACCGAACTGAAGCCTTGAAAGGACGATCGTATATTGTCTCAATATTAGTGATTAGTTCGCATTTATTTTTAAACACGAAACACACAAAAAATTTTTAAACACGAAATACACGAAATTTATATACAACCCCTTTTCGTGTGTTTCGTGTTTAAAAATAAAAAATCTAAAATTATAAAATCATATTTCTCTGTGTTCTCTGTGGTAAATAAAACAAAATAAGATTAGTGTATAGTGATTTAGTGATTTGAAATTACAATCGGTGATAGTTTCGCATGCGAACTAACCGTTGCCGCTATACTCTAATAATCGGCAGAGTTGTTGAGAATTGTGTAGTCGATTTTATTGAAATCAATTTTGGGTACGATATTTATCGAGTTGTATTTTGCGGCAGCTTCAATATCTTTATCGAAACCGAGTTGAATAAGTTTTTTTGCGCCGTCGCTGATTCTTAAATTATCAAGTAAGTTTCTTTGTTGTGAATTATCGTTCCATTTATTCATGCAATCGGCGGCGGTTTTGTCTAGTATGATAGTATCGTTTTCTAATTTTAACAAAGACACAATTGCACCCGCCAGAAGAATATCTTCCGATGTAATTTTTCCCTCTGTTCCTGAGCATATAATAACGATATGATTTTCATTTTTGAGTTCTTTCACGACGGCACCGATATTAACGAATCCAGCGAGCAGCAACTTTGCGGCTGTTTTAGCTGCTAACATTGCATGAGTACCGTTTGTGCTTGTGAATATCATAGTTTTATTTTTGACAATTTCAGGAATCATATCTAGAGGCGAATTTCCTACGTCGAATTGATTGATACGTTCACAACCGCGTTCTCCGCCAAGAATGATATCTTTGGTACGATCCGCTTGACTAGCCGTTTGAAATTGCAATGCGTCTTCAATTTGCAATACAGGTATTATTGCGAGTAAGCCGGCATTAACGGCGTAAGTCAATGTTGTTGTTGAACGCAAAACGTCTATTACAACTGTGCAAGAGCCGTCAATTAAATGTTTGTTTTTTGTCGCTTCGGATGGTAACTCGAATACGTTAATTGTTTTATTCATTTTCTTATCGTTTACAAACTAGTTTAAAATTATTCTACTGATATATCAATTACACTTTAAAATTCGTTTTTTATTTTTTTGTAATTGAAACTATTGTCAATAAACGTTGCAATAATTTTTAATAACTACAATTTGTTTTTGAGTCAAAAAATTGTCTATGAATTCGCCCTGCAAGGGCGCAAGCCTAAAGATCATAAATAATTTTTTGCTGCCGCCCTTACAGGGCTTTGGTGTGTTATATTTTTTCCGTAGGGCGCCGCCCTACGCTAATGCTTATTGCCCTTTCAGGGCGAGTTGAGTTTAAAACGAATACCGAAATTTAAAGTGTGAAAAGTATATTATTTATTTTTTAGAATTGGGCAGAAGTGAATTAATTTATTAATCCTATAGATTTTAGTATTTCACATAGTTTTAATTCTTCGTTTTGAGTTAGCGGTGTGAGAGGTAATCTTAATTCACCGGCGTCTCTGCCAAGTATTTTCATTGCGGTTTTAATTGGAATTGGGTTTGTTGATAAAATCAACATGTTACGGCATAGTTTGAAAATTTTATAATGTATTTCTCTTGCAAGTTTAATATTTTCAGCATCAAAAGCTTGGCATAGTTTTATTATTTCTTCCGGCAAAATATTTCCAACAACAGAAATCACTCCTCGACCGCCTATTGACATTATCGGTAACGTAAGACTATCATCACCGCTCAAAACCGTTAAATCAGTATTCTCAATAATTGATGACGTTTGATCCATTAATCCTGAAGCCTCTTTTACCATCGTTATATTCGGAATTTCAGCAAGCCGAATTATCGTTTCAGGTTCAATATTTTTTCCGCACCGACTCGGAATATTATAGATACAAATAGGAATACCAACTTGCTCGGCTATCGATTTGTAATGTTGATAGAACCCCTCTTGAGTCGGCTTATTATAATACGGCGCAACAAGCAACGCAGCATCGGCACCAGCCTTTTCCGCAAATTTTGTAAGATAGATCGCTTCATCTGTTGAATTTGAACCCGTGCCGGCAATTACTTTGATTTTTCCATTAGACGCCTTCACAACAGAATTAATTACGCCCTTATGCTCTTCATAAGAAAGTGTCGGCGACTCGCCTGTCGTTCCAACAGGAACTAATGCTGTCGTTCCCGCTTCAATTTGGAATTGTACTTGTTTTTCCAAACTTTCATAATCTACAACTCCGTTCTTAAACGGCGTTATTATTGCAACGGAAAGTCCGGCAAATGATTCGCCTCTGCTATTCGCACTCATTTTTGATGAATTTTTTTAAGTCAAAATTCGGGATTATCCTAAACACGAAAAAAAACGTAATATATCGGCGGAATTTTGTCTTTCAACTTGTGATTCTTTGTGATTCTTTTAATTTATTATTTAAAAATCTTGTCAATCCTGTCAAAAAAAAAATTAAAAATGCAGACGAGACAACCGCATTCCGGCAACAATAAATTATTTCAATGATATATTACGAAAATTCTAATTGGTATTATTTTCTTTGAAATTTTGTTAATTATTCTAAGTTTAGCGATTTAATAACAATATCTGCACCAGGTGATAATTTTCGTAATTTTTCGGCGTATTTTTGTTTTGTTTGTGAATCTAACTTGCCGCCGGCTTTAGCGATTTTTAACTTTAATACGGCATAATTAGCACGGCGTTTTCGACGACGACGAATTTCTTTTTTACGTTCAGACATTTTCTGATTTTCTCCTATCTTACTATTATTCTAAATTTGTTTTTGAGTAAATTGTAAATTGTTGTGAAACTAATTTGAAACGGCAGCAATTGAATTTACTGTAACACGATGGTCAAATACAAAGAGCGAGGGATTGTACCGTCGCTGCTTTTTTTGTCAAGTAAGGGGTTAAAGGCTGAAAGCAATTTAAGAGACGGCAAGTATCTAATTATTCATTTTTTGTAATGTATCAATGAAATTTTTCAATTGATATACTTTTCACACTTTAAATTTCGGTTTTCGTTTTAAATTAAACTCGCCCTGAAAGGGCAATCAGCATTAGCGTAGGGCAACGCCCTACGGAAAAAATATAACACACCAAAGTCCTGTAAGGGCGACAGCAAAAAGATTATTTATGATCTTTAGGCTTGCGCCCTTTCAGGGCTACTATGGTTGTTCTCTACAATTATTCCACTGATATATTACGAAAAATTAAATTGATGACTGCAAGAAGTATAATTGC
>JAITKS010000329.1 GCA_031278315.1 Planctomycetaceae bacterium
CTTATATTATTGTTCATTATTTTTTCATTTCTTGTAGGCTTAACTTTTCATTGTTATGCCCAATAAAATAAAATTAACTTATGCGGCGTTTACCTATTTATATTTTGATTGATTGTTCTGCTTCAATGTTTGGCGAACCGATTGAAGCGGTGAAAGACGGCATACAAAAATTGTTGTCGAGTTTACGGCGTGATCCGTATGCGTTGGAAAGTGTTTGGATCAGTGTGATGACATTTGACAGTAACGCTAATGTTTTGATCCCGCTTACGGAATTGCCGGATTTTCATTGTCCTGAAATAAAGTTATCCAATAGTACGATACGCAATCTTGGTTTAGGACTTCAACTATTATTGAACCGTTATCAAAAAGAAATTAAAAGTACAACAACAGACGAAAAAGGCGATTGGCTGCCGATTGTTGTATTGATGACAAACGGTGATCCAAGTGATACAAAACGTTTTGAAACAATAATTTCTCAATTCAATACGTTTCCGTTTGCCAAAATTATTCTTTGTGTTACAGGCATAAAAAGTGAAATATCTGCTCTAAAACGTATTACAAAAGATATCTTTATGCTTGACACGATGGATTCACACGCCTTTTCAAGATTTTGGCAATGGGTTTCAACAGTAGCCAGTTTAAGCCTTTTCAATAATCATAATGAATTAATACTCCCGTCGCCGCAAGAAAATAATGCAGATAAAAAACAATCCAAGTTTATAGAAGAAATTACTACTTTATTATCGAAAAGTTTTCATTTTCCGATAAAGATTAGTTGCTTAATAATTGTGTTTGCCTTGGTAATGTTACTATTGGGAACAATGTTTTTGTATCGACAATTACATCAAACGAATATTGCTAAAATTACATCAAAAGTTACAACGGAACAACCTAATTCTATATCAAACAATGAACCAAACGGAAATAATGTTGCGCAAAATTTACCCGATTCTGTTGAATCACCATCTGTTTCCATATCAAGTGATAAACCAACGGAAAATATTGTTTTAGAAAAACCATCAGAAAGTATTCAACTAACAGTAACAGAAGTTTACAAATTTACAGAGAAAAAATTTTTATATGTATTTTTGCCTGACAGTCAATCTATCCTTACATGTGACAAAGAGAAGGTCAAAATTTATGACGCAATAAATGGTAAAGAACGACGTAGTCTTGAAGGACATCAGGATGATGTACGTTCAATTGTATTTTCACATGACCAAAAGTTTATTTTGTCGGCGAGTGGAGATACTGCACGGATTTGGGACATTAATACATGCAAAGAGTTACGACAATTAAAACATCACGGAAATTTAATAAATATTGCCAATTTTTCACCCAATGGCAAATATATTGCAACGGCAGGTGAAATTGGTATTGCGTGGATTTGGAATACAGAAACGGGCGAGTTACTACACGCACTTAAAGGACACAAAAAAAATATACAGTCAATCAATTTTTCTCCAGATAATAAATTGGTTATCACTGCATCCTACGATGATACAGTACGAATATGGAATGTTTTATCAGGTGAAGAAGTACAAGAATTATCGGTATTCACGCCGCCGCAATTTGCGGGCTATTCCCCAGACGGACGTTTTTTTGCAGCGAATAGTTATAGAAATATAACGATTTGGGATGCTGTAACTTATAAATTGTTACACAAAATTGAAAGCTATCTTGGAAGGGAAGGAACTGTTGTGTTTTCGCCGGACGGACAATTTGTTTTGACAATTTCGGACAATACAGCACAAATTTTGAATATAGCAACCGGAAAAATTTTACATAAATTTCAACATACAGGCAACGTGAATTCCGCTGTGTTTTCATCGGATGGTCGATTTGTCCTAACTGCAAGTAACAATACAACAGCACGAATTTGGGATGCTGTAACAGGAAAAGAATTATGTACTTTTGAACCCGCCAAAAATATAAAGTTCGATCCTTTTTCACATGACAAGCCTGAGTTGAAATATATACAATCAGCCATATTTTCTCCTGATGGGCGATTTGTTATGACATTCATCAGTTCCTATGTTACTATTTGGAGTGTAACAGAGAGTAAATAAAATTGTAATATATATTTTTCACACTTTAAATTTCGGTTTTCGTTTTAAACTAAACTCGCTTTTTCAGGGCGAATTCATAGACAATTTTTTGACTCAAAACAAATTGTAGTAATTAAAAATTATTGCAACGTTTATTGACAATAGTTTCAATTACAAAAAATAAAAAACGAATTTTAAAGTGTAATCGGTATATTTGTAAACAATCCTTTACTATCTGTATCGGTTATAACGATAACAATACTTTAATTGATTTTTATATTCTGGAAATTTCGTAATATATCAGTGGAATAATTGTTTTTCAAATTTTTGTAATTTTAAACACGAAATACACGAACAAGAGCTAAATATCAAGAAGTCCTGCTAGGGACGACACTTTATTAACCGTATGCTTTAGCTTACGGAAGGAGCTTTGTTTTTTGTAACGAAAACCGAAAATTCAAGTGTAAAGAGTATAATTATA
This sequence comes from Planctomycetaceae bacterium, assembly GCA_031278315.1. Classification (GTDB taxonomy): domain Bacteria; phylum Planctomycetota; class Planctomycetia; order Pirellulales; family Thermoguttaceae; genus WRKP01. The sequence continues at coordinate 2,530 of JAITKS010000329.1, forward strand.
TTACAAAAACCGAGCAGCAACATTGGTTGTTAGTAAGTATATTTTACCATTTGATAAATAGATTTCAATTTCTATATCTCTAGAAAATGTTTTTGTTTCTTCCGAATGCTGTATCGAAAACAACAAACTCGGACGAGTTTTTTTAACAAGAGTCACAGTTAAATTTTCCGGCAACTGACTTAAAATAACTATTCTATCAATCTGATTTTTTTGAAAAAAATCAGATTGACAAATAAAATTCACTTCTGTCTCACTTGAATTTCCTTTATCCAAAAAACCAAGATAAACCGTCGCTGGAACAGATATTGATTTATGTACATTACCGCTAAAACGCAAATGAGCATTGTTCCAAAATGCCTCCTCTGATTTTAGATCAACATCAATATAAAAATTACCTTCATAAACCGGAATAGTTCCTTTTACATCTATTTTCACATTATCTTCCAATGTAGGTTTGGCAGAAATTTCGATTTTTGAATCGGAAAATAATTGCGGAGTACATCGGATATTTTCGACAGAAACTGATTTAACTTTACCGGGCAAGGTTGTAAACGATAAATCAATTTTATCACCCGATTCGAATTTTCCTAAGTCAAAAGGAATCGTTCCTTCAAGATGTTTCGTTATTATGTTTGCAATAAGCCTAAATTTGATTATAGGAGTTGTTAATTCATCTGTAAAAACTTCAGCTTCAAACATATTGTGACCATATCTATCCTTGACATCGACCGCCAATTTTGCGTCAACAAAACTATTGGCGAGAATAGTTTTATCTGACAAAATAAGATCAGAACAACCACAAAATAAATTTACATTGATAATTGATACAGGTTTATCTGTTGCGTTAACAATTTTGAAATTACCTTCAATTGATTCCTTATCAATGGTATCTCCCAAATCTAGAATCGTTGGCGTAACATAAACACCTCCTGGATTTATCGATTGGGAACTATTACAAGAAACAAAAAACAACTGACAAAAAAATAATGTTAAAACAAATAAAAAATTTTTTGACATTTTTAATAATTTAATAACATAAATATATACAACTTCAAAACTTATTTTAGCAGAATACAGGTGTCCCGCCTACACGGTTTTATACAAAAAAATCTAAATATGTAATTGAGACGACCACATTCCTTATAAAAATAAATTTTTACATGAGTTTTTTAGAAAGTCCCTAATATACTAAACTAGCTTTCCAAAACTTCAACTTTACAATTTATACAACAACTTACCTCCAGTAATTCGGTGACATAAAAACACATTAACTGGATTTTCCAATAAGTAAACAATAGATCAAACCAAAAATTAAAAAAACAAGTAATGTAAATTACTTTTGATAACGTTTATATGCGCGAATTAAAATCCAAAGTAATAATAAAAATGGTACTGCCGCAACAAGTACTATTTGCAACAATGACCACTCTGCACTTTTTACTTTCATCATCGATTCAGGATAACTTCTGTAATAATAAGGTGCAACATCAATGATTTTATCTGCATTTTGTTTGCCCGTTGACGACATTTCAGATAATACATAACGTCTGCCGACTTCTTTAAAACTATCTTCCGAAAATAAATTCTTATCTTGCTCCTCTGTTGAATGAATATCAATCGTAACCCGCTCACTCGATTTTTTACCGTTCAAATAACTTTCATTGAAAATCTCTTTAGGCACAACAAAGTCCTTCTTTATCTCTTGTGAAGTTACTTTAATTTCAACTTGTATAAATGGTTTACCGCTATCATCTTTACCATAAATCGTATGATACATAAGCGCATAATCTTGATGCGGATTCAAGATAATCTGCCAATTAGCATATTCGTTTGTACCCTTTTGACTTTTTGTAATTTCTTCCACACCAGACAACCAAAGAGCATCTGGAATATTGTCATATTGACGTTTTTCAACTTTGCCAATCGGTCTTTGTAAAACTTCAGTAATTTTCACACCAGGCAAAGCCGTAAGTATGTTTATAACCGCTAACAAATCTGTTCTAATATTTACACCAACACGGTCGTTTGGAATTTTAGATTTTATAAGATTAGCAAATGAAACACCTGAGTCTCCCTTAGATGGAATTGCATAATATTCATAATCAAAATTTTTCGTTCGCAATAATATAAATGTTATATCATTATACTTATGCCCTTTCGCTATCCATGTATTTTCAAGCGGCTGAATGTATTCGAGACGTAATAAATCCGAATTTTTGTAAAAAAAATATTGTCTTAAATCGTTTTGATTGTTGTTTTTTGTTGTGTTAGAATCGGTTTCATCCGCATTATCTTTTAGCCGCACAATCAAACCGGAAATATTTCGAGTTGCTTGTTCAAGTTTATTATGACCCCTAATAATTTCTTTAACGATTTCGGAATTTAACACAATTTCATGTTCTTTTGCCCAAAGCCGAACATTGTCAAAACACAACAAAATAACAACAACTAGCGATAATTTCAAATAACTCATAACACATCAAAAAACTCTAAAATTTGACTTTTTTAGAAAAACCGTACTTCGGTTAATGTCCAGGACATGCTCCGCCTGTTGGTTCAAAACTCAAGCGGGTTGAAGAACTAGGTGATATTATTTTTACCTGACAATCGAAAATCATGTGTTGCAGGAACGGTAAATTTCCATCCCAATACGGTGCTGTTGCCTCGCAACCTAAATATGTATAGCATGGTCTGTTGGTTGATCCTTGACTCATATATCCACTTGATTTATTACCTGATGTACCGATTCCAACTTTGTTGTGTACAATAGAGTAACCACATGCACGAACTGTTCCTGTCACAATAGGATTACGAATTGAAGGACAACAAGCACCATCAGGACCAATGTAAGTTCCGGCACATCCTAACTCATTCGTGGATATTGTACGTGTTTGAATGTAACATGGTCCAGCATAAATTACAACAAACAAACTCATTCCAGTTAATAAAAGCAAGCAAATCGAATACAATAAAAAATTCTTTAACATAGACATAAATAACTCCTAAATTTTAATCTCATATATTCCTCACACTTGAAAATTCGGTTTTGATTACAATAAAGAGAAGTCGGCTAGCTATTATTTATATTTATTTACGTTGTTATGACAACGAAAATAGAATTTCAATGTTTTACTGAATTTTCATTTTTTACTTTTATATTAAAATCAAAACTAAATTTCAAAGTATGAAAAAAATACTCGCACACAAAAAAGTTTTTTCAAAAAAAAGTAGTAAAGTAGTGATGATGAACGACAGATTGAACGAGGATTGATCTCCATACTTTTTAATTGTTATAATCTTAAATTGATAATAACATATCTAAAGTATCCTTTAGAAAGGAGGTGATCCAGCCGCAGGTTCCCCTAC
>JAITKS010000336.1 GCA_031278315.1 Planctomycetaceae bacterium
ACAGGTTAGTGGGTTCGCATGCGGAAATTAGTACGGATTTTAAAATTCAAATCACTATGGTTTCAAATTTTGATTCTTTTAATTTATCATTTAAAAATCCTATCAATCCTATCAATCCTGTAATCCTGTAATCCTGTCAAAAAAACAAAACTAAAGATGCGGTCGAGACAACCGCGTTCCCGAAAAAAATAAATTATTCCACTGATATATTACAAAATGAATTAATTAAAATGACAATAATTTACCATGCCGGAAGTAAAACATCTTTTCCGTCAAAACTATTCTTGAACGCTTGTTTCATTGCGCCGCTTTTATATGCCTTTTCAAGAATTTTAACTTTTTCGGAACCGATATTTTCTTTTCGTACGGCAATAATATCCGCCGCTTGTAATTCTTCACGTTCACCGGCCAGTGCATCTTTACCGAATTCCAATCCGAGTTCGGCGGCAATCGTTGCGTAAAGAAATCCCGCATCGGCTTCTTCCGCCGCTTTCGCCAGCATGGTGTAATCTACCTCAATGAATTTCAAATTTTTTGGATTTTCCGTGATGTCATTTTGAGTAACATCAATAGGTTCGATCCCTTCCTTGATCTTTATCAGTCCGGCGTCCGCCAAAATAATAAACGCACGAAAACCATTGCCGAGATCATTTGCAACAGAAATTCTTGCACCGTTCGGCAGATCGTTCAGACTTTTATATTTCTTTGAAAACAATCCTGCCCGATCTGTGAACACCTTGAATGCTGCAGCAAGATGAGCTTTGTGTGCTTTATTGAACTCGTCCAAATAAGGTGTATGTTGATGATAATTTGCTAAATACTCGCCGTTTTCCACTGCCGTATTTAGCTGCGTGTTATCGGCAAGAAAAATGTAATCGAGTTTGTAACCTAGTTTTTCAACTTCCTGCGCCAAAACCTTTGTCGTATCTTCATAGACTTTCAGCTTACAGGCGGCAAATTTAATGACTTTGTCATCCTGCGCCGTTTGAGATTGTTTGTTACAGCCGATAAATATAAACAGCAATGTAACAACAGTTAAAGTAATCGTAACAACATTCAAAAAATGTGTTTTCATTGTCAAGTCCTCCAATTAAAGACGTTTGTCAAGTGTTTGAGCAATGATTCTTCCGATAGTTTGAATTATCTGTACGAGTAAGATAATTAACACTACCGTAAAAATCATCACTTCCGGTTGATACCTATAATATCCGTATCGAATAGCAAAATCGCCGATTCCTCCGCCTCCGACAAGTCCCGCGACTGTCGAATAAGAAATGAAACTGATGGTAATCAGTGTTACTGAATTAACCATTCCCGACCGTGCTTCCCGATACAGAACTTTCCATACAATTTGAAACATATTTGCGCCCGCCGCTTCCGCCATTTCAATAACACCGCGATTGACTTCCAACAAAACTTGTTCAATAAGTCTTGCGAAATCCGGTATTGCACTGATTGAAAGCGGTACGATCACCGCCGTCGTTCCGAGCGAAGTCCCCACGATAAACCGCGTAAACGGAATAATCGCAATCATTAATACTAAAAACGGAAAGGAACGTACAATATTTACAATCACATCCAACACAAGATAAATTCTTGGCTTCGACATCATCGAACCCGGACGTATTAAATAAAGATACGTACCAAAAGGAATCCCCACAATTGCGGCAATACTAAGAGTAAATATCATCATGTAAAACGTTTGACCGAAAGCGGTCACAATCTGCGGCATCAGTTCCCATATTTTGAGCATTAAATTCCTCCTCCGTTAATGAATAAATATTTTGCCAATTCCGATTGAGGAAATAATGTTTCATTTGACATGTCCAATGTTTCAATCACTTTTCCTTTTTCCATAACAGAAACACGGTCGCAAACAGTGCGGGCAACACCCATTTCATGTGTTACGAGAACGATGGTTATTCCTAATTCTTTATTGATTAGTTTTAAGTATTGTAAAATTGTTTGTGTTGTTTGCGGGTCTAATGCCGAAGTTGGTTCGTCGCAGAGCAGGATTTTTGGATTTGTAACAATTGCTCGTGCAATCGCAACACGTTGTTTTTGTCCGCCGCTCAATTTCGACGGATAATCGTTTGCCTTTTCCGAAAGCCCGACAATTTGCAGACATTGCAAAACACGGTGACGCCGTTCATTTTTTGTTACTTTCGCAATTTCAAGCGGAAACGATACATTTTCAAAAGCGGTTGCGTTTTGCAAAAGATTGTAATGCTGAAAAACCATCCCGATTTTCCTCCTGCGTTTCAATAATTCTTTTTTCGGAAGAGTCATAAAATTTTCACCGTCCACCAAAACAAGACCGCTGTCCGGTCGTTCCAGCAAATTGATACAACGGAGCAGCGTGGATTTCCCTGCACCGGAAAAACCAATAAAACCAAAAACCTCACCAACATGAATTTGTACGGAAACCGTATCCACTGCACATAAAAATCCGTTGGCGGTTTGATACGTTTTTTTGATTTCTGTCAGTCGAATCATTTTGATCACCCTTAATCAGGACATCGCCTGATTTTTTTTCAGTAAAATTTTGTTTCAAATTATTTTTATTCATTCAAATATCAATGTCCAAAAGCAAGTGCAAAAATCATGCCGGTTTGAAATTGAGCGGTAACGTTTTAAGTTGAACAGTAAAAAAACTGGAGTTATTTATTGATCAATTGTTAATCTTAAAAGACTTAAAGCAAAACATACTATGCAATTATGTTTACGGCGATTAATTCCGCCAATTGTCAATGTTCTGTCAATAGAGTATTTATTAAAAGATTTCGACAGCAATACGCCAATCTCTGATATACTAAAAAAGACTTTGCCGAAACAATGTCATTTTTGAATTTATAATTGTTGTAAAAAATAATGTAATAAATTTATAACATAATGAGAATTTTGATTTTTTCTATCGTATTTAACGGCTGCATCCATGATATATGCTGGAAACTGTTGTGAAATATAACGGCTGCCTCGTGAAATATGATAGTTCGTGTACAAATCAATTTTCGTTTCATTTATCTTGTATATTTCTGTAATATACTTTTCACACTTGAAATTTCGGTTTTCGTTTTAAACTTAAATTGCTCTTGCATGGTGAATACATAGACAATTTTTTGACTCAAAAACAAGTTGTAGTAATTAAAAAATATTGCAACGTTTATTGACAATATTTTCAATTAAAAAAATAAAAAACGAATGTAATATATCAGTGGAATAATTTATTTTTTTGCGGGATCGCGGTCGTCTCGACCGCATCTTTAGGC
>JAITKS010000340.1 GCA_031278315.1 Planctomycetaceae bacterium
ACACTTTAAATTTCGGTATTCGTTTTAAACTCAACTCGCCCTGAAAGGGCAATCAGCATTAGCGTAGGGCAACGCCCTACGGAAAAAATATAACACACCAAAGCCCTGTAAGGGCGACAGCAAAAAGATTATTTATGATCTTTAGGCTTGCGCCCTTTCAGGGCTTAATTTCAAAGGTGAAACCATTACGTAGGGCGATTGCACTACGCTAATGCTGATTGCCCTTTCAGGGCGAATTTGCGGACAATTTTTTAACTCAAAATTGTATTTATTAAAAAATATTGCTACGTTTATTGACAATATTTTAAATTAAAAAAAATAAAAATCGAATTTTAAAGTGTAATCGGTATAAATTAAAAGAATCAACACTTGAAACCATTACTTAGTGGTTAGTGATTTGAACTGAACTTAGAATCCGTGATAATTTCCGCATACGAACTAACCACTAACCACTAACCACTAACCACTAACCTGTAATCCTGTCAAAAAAACGAAATTAGCTGTAATGCGGGCGTCCTGTTTGTATTATTTTTGTACAAAAAATGTCTAAAGATATGGTCGAAACGGCCGTGTTCCTGATAGCAATAAATTATTCTGCTGAAATATTACACTTTTTATGATTGAGGTTTTAGACGTTTTAACATGAAATTTTCTTTTGTGTGAAGTTATCTTGTCAATCTTTTTTTCCGTGTTAGAATACTAGCTGTTTAATTTTAATTTTATCGCAAGTTTTTGCACTCGGTCTTTCCTATCCCACAATAAGGAAGTCACGAAAAACGGATCTAATCATTGCGTCTCCGCAAGGGGGCGTTGTGAGGTCTGCTTGCGGGTTTCGGGGTTCGTTTTATGCGCAACTTCGCCGCTCTTTTTGTGGCTATTTCAGTGGGATGAATGGGAAACTCGCATGGTGCAACATAGCGTTCCCGATTTTATGCGTACTATTCTTGACATCAGCAAAGATATTAACTTTCATCTATCAAAGTTAAGAGAACTTTCAGCCGAAGTTGTGTCTGTTCATAAAACAGCGGCTGATGGTACCGATTTCAATGAAAACGGTTCTATACCGAAAGCAGTACGCAAAAGACGCACAAGGGTAGAATTAAAAATTCTAATTGAAGCAGCGGTCGATGCTTTTGGGGGAGAAATTTCAACTAAAGAATTTGCTGAAAAAGCGGGGATAGCAGAGTCGTTATTTTACAGAGAACCATATTCAACTTATCTGGAAGCGGCACGCAAAGAATATGAAAAAAAGTGTAATGCAAAGCGGGCAGCAATTTATAAAAAAATACAATACGAGGCAGACCGTCAATAACACTGACTAAAAGCTCACTAATTTAGTCAGTATTTTATTTTTTTTGACATTGATATTTACAGTACATAAACGTCTTTGGGAAAAATTTTAGAGAGTTTTTGCATATTTATAAGAAGAACAGAGTTTTCAATACTTTTATAATTACGCAAATGAATAAAATAAATACACAACAAAATGATTGACATAAATCAACTCTTGCCAAAAAGAGTAAAAACAAGTTATAGACTTACATTTCGTGAATTACTCGAAGATAAGAACAAAACAACAATATTGTCAACCCATATTTGTTGAATCGGGATTCGCGGTTGGAATATGTATTTTGGTGACTAGGATTAGTATGCGTTCTTTCTTTTGGTCAGTGCCGAAAGTATGCCGTTTTCAATATTAACTGTAATAGGAGTTTTTTTAATGTTTAATGTTCGTATTCTGTCCATTGTGCTGGTATATTTTATCAGTTGTGTTACGTTAATTGCTGATGAATCACAATCCGCCGATAAAGCCTCGGTTGACCTTGCTGCTTTCATTACAAAAAGCGGTTTTAAGAAGGATGATGTTGTTTCTTTACTCCGTTTCGGAACTCCCGATCTCAAAAAACAATATGAAAATGCGGACGAATTTGACCGAGAAGAGATCATGAAAACAATAAAAAAGAAACAGGATGAAATCAAATCCAAACAATTTTTCATTGAGATTCCATATTTTACAGACGAAATTAAAATTGAAGGAGACAAAGCTTCTGCCCGCCTTGTTATTCCTATAATATATTTCAATTTTTGCCAACGTTTAAATAATAGAGAGTTTGTTGATAAATTGTTGATTAAATTAAAATTAGAAAATAAAATATTTGAGAGTACATCATTTGAGGAATTTACCTATTGCCATCCTCTAGTTAAACCACAGTATGCTGTTATTATTAACGAGTTAATGACGCAACTAGAAGTTAATATTGGCAAAGAATTGGCAGAAGAAGGGGGTAAGGCTATCTATTTAAAAACTAACCTTGGATGTCCAATTCTTTTATACAACGTAAGTGGCACGAAAGAAGCAATTAAAAATATTGTTCGTCAAAAAGAACAGTATAGAATCAAAATCGAACTGACAGGTTTGTATTTTGTTGAAACAATTGAACTAGCAAGTTTTTATTATTATTATAGTGAATTAAAAAGCAAAAGATTTATTTCTGTTAATGTGCATTTCCCTGAGGAGGATGATTCTAAAGAACCTGATATATGGATGTCTCGTGCTAAAGAAAAAGTATCTAAAATATGGGCAGATATAACAGAAATTAAGTTTATTGACACTAAAAATAGATAATATAACAAATGAATATTTTTAAATCGCAGCAGTAGAGTCGCAATGTATTGCGACTCTATATTGATTAACCCCGAGGGCGGGAAAATCAGTAAAAAAACTTGGTACCCTTTTAGAGGGTTAATGTAAAAAACAAAAATTCCACTGATATATTAAAAAAATAGGTGAGTTCATCTTAACCAGTTGAATACTAGTTCTATTGGTTATTGTTCTCTTAACAATTTGTGAAACCGATATAGTTTTTTCAGTACATTTCTACTATTAGGAGTAATTTCAATGATAAAGTTCCGCATAGTCCATGTTATCTTGTTTGTATGCGTTATTCTTTCTGTTTTTGTTGGTTGTGGACAGCAACCGCCTTTACAAATCACCATACGTGATTCTTTAGCAACAGCATTTATAGGGAAGCATTCTTCTGTTCTCATATTCACCAACTTGAGTGACAAACACTTATCAGTCACATTAAATGCAATTGCAAGGGACGGAAAGGATAAAAGGTCGTGGACTTTCGACCTTTTACCACACGAGCGGAATATAGAAATAGGTATTCTTGAAACAGGATGGGCCTTTGAATCAGGCGAAACAATTGAAATTAACGTTCCTGGTTATGGGACTCGAACAGAAAAAATCCCATAAATACAACTTGTAATATGTCAGTGGAATATTTGTTTGAGGTTACATTTGTATTGGCCCTATTGAGGCTAATGTAAAAAACAAATATTGTTATAACTTTACTTTTTATCTGCAAATATTAAAAATGGGACGCTCATTTAGTGAACTTTTGAAAATTTTATTTCGTAGTAAATTTTGGGGACGTTCTTTATCAGAATTGCTTCAATTCTGGCTTGCAAGGCAACCTTGGTTGCAGGCTTGGTTTTCTCAGTTATGCTCTTTTTTTTATCCTTGGGCTTTGATATTGGGTATTCCAACCCTTATTATTTATTGTATAATTTCCAAGTTTTGTTCCGATTTACCGCAAGTAAAACATCCACACGAAGGACAAAGAAATAAACTCTTATTGTGGTTATATTTTTATCTGATTATGTACTGGGTTGCCGCGGTATTGATTATTTTTTGTGATCCAATCTTTTACTCTGATGATATTAAAGCAGGAAATATGACGGAGGTGGAAGCTACTAAAATAATTAACAAGTGGCTTTTTTGGTCATGGATTGCTACAATTATTAGTTATGTTGGTTTATATTATTTTATTGTCTGTTCATGGTCGCAAATACCGAAAGATATTGCACGTATCTCTCCTCACAAAGCCGCTTGGTTTTCATTAATACCGGTTTTTAATTTTTACGGCTGGTTTGTTACATTTCGTGGGTTACTCGAAGATATGAACAAAACAGCGCAACAATATGGTCAACCCAAATTTGTTAAATCGGGATTTGCGATTGGAATATGTATTTTTTGGGTAGGATTAGTATTAGTCCTTATTCTATTTGAACTACAAGGTGAATTTTCTTTTATTCTTCTTCTAGTTGACTTGATTTTTACCACCGCATTTTTCGTTTACTTGTACAACAATCTAGTTAGACTAATTGCAATGAAACCAGCGGACAAACTAATAAAATGAGCAGAAACCAATGCTTCAACTACTTAATACAAGATTGAATCGTGGTGGAATCAAGTAAGCAACATATCAACGCATCTATGCCGAATAACGTCTGCGTCAATAAACTTCCCGTAAAAAATGCCCGCCTTTAAGCAACCACTATCATCTAAATTATTTTGTAATATATCAGTAGAATTTTGTTTTTCAACTTGTTTGGGTTATGAATTTGAAAACTAATCTCATTTTCACCTAATTTTATTCATAAAACTATTCAGCAAAAAAACTTATTAGTAATGAATTTTCAAAAAATAAAACATCATTACCTCATTTGTTGAAAAATGATTTGTGTTTCTGTTGAGAGTCTAAGATATTTAACTAATATATTGTAATCGTTATTCTGTTCTATTAATTGCAAGATGAATAAAATTTAATAATTTCAAACCAGCCCTGAAAAGGCAATCTGCATTAGCATAGGACAACGCTCGACGGAATAAATATAAAACACCAAAGCCCTGTAAGGGCGACAGCAAAAAGAGTATATATGATCTTTATGCTTGCGCCCTTTCAGGGCTTGATTTCAAAGACGAAACCATACGTAGGGCGATTGCTATACGCTATCGCTGATTGCCCCATACAGGGCGAAATTTTGCTCAATTTTTTGACTTTAAAACAAATATTCCACTGATGTATTACATTTCTCCTTTATCAATATTGAGTTCAAATATTAAATATTTCGATCGAGAGTTATCGTTTAACTTGTTTGGTAGTAATATATCAGTGGAATTTTTGCATCATCGTTATATGTAGTAATGTTAAGGATAAATCAAACCAGCCCTGAAAAGGCGATTCAGTAAAAAATCCTGACGCCTTTCAGAGCAATTCTAGTTTTATGCGTGAACGGTTACCTTTTTCGTTACAAAAAATAAAACAGAATTTTAATGTACAATGTGTATAACAAATTTTATCTGTTTTGCCTTGCTTGCCAATAGTGCCTAGCTGAATTGAAATTTTTACAAAATGTAAGAGTTAATAAAATAAATAGATTTATTGCAAATAAAAATATTTTTTTGTAAACTATTGAGTTATAGCGAATTTTATTTTTTTAGCCTTGAATTGGCACAGTATATGAAAGATAATTTTAACATTGGGTGCCGCCAATATGGCTTAAATGAAATATAATTTTCGTTTGATATTTAAACTGTTCATGCTAAATACCAGTAATATCAGACTGCTTTCAATCGATAAACCTGATTATACATAAACTAAAACTTCAAAAATAAAAAACTCAAAAAACTCAATCCCAAAATATAATACAAAGCCGATTCTGACTTAATTGAATCGGCTTGGCTTGATTTGAAATAGTTACATATCAATTGAAACAAAATATGTCAATGTTTGCACCCGCCTAACGAAAATTTAAAAGAAAGGAATAAGGTGAAAAATGAATTACGCAATTAAAACAAATAACCGTTGTTTCTCATATAATGCAGATCAACGTACAAATATAAATATAGAAGAACCCATAAGATTAACAGTACATCCATGCTTAAACACGATGCCAACTGACCTAAATCACAAAAATAAATCCGAAACCAATAACGTTACAAAAAATACAACAAATACAACAAAAAACCGCATAGCAACTCATGTCGTTGATTGTATCGTAAATAACGAACCGACAAACGATTACTCGAAACGTTCCGATGAATCTCTATTGCTCGATTTCCGCGAAATTCGACAACGCGAACTATTCGAAGAATTAGTAAAACGCTACGAACATGACCTCTTCAATTATATCAGACGCTACGTCGGCGATTTGGAAAGTACCGAAGATGTATTTCAATTAACCTTCATGCAAGTTTATTTGAAATGCGAACAATTCGAATCAGGACGTAAATTTCGTCCTTGGCTGTACGCTATCGCTACAAACAAATCAATAGATTTACTGCGAGTACGCCGCAGATGCCGCAAAAGATTTAGATTGATTAGTATCGACGATTCAGGTGAAAACGAAACCGGTATGTCAATTAGCGACACCGTCGAAAGCAAACTACCAGACCCGCTAAGTAATACAATCAATGACGAAGAAGCTCGACGCGTTCGGAATGCTATGGAAAGATTGCCTGAAAATTTACGCCAAACTTTGTACCTAGTTTATTTTCAAGGATTACCATATCGTGAAGCAGCAGAAATACTTGGTATTCCATTTGGCACAATCAAAAGCCGACTCAATCAAGCAATCAACAAATTGAACTCGTTGCTAAGCAAGTAATCAAGAAATTGTAATATATCAGTGGAATATTTTTTGACAGGATAAACAAGATAGTGGTTCGCAGTTAGTTCGCATGCGGAAATTAGTACCGGCTTTAAGTTCAAATCACTACGGTTTCAAGTTTTGATTCTTTTAATATTATTTAAAAATCCTGCCAAAAAACAAAACTAAAGACGCGGTCGAGATGACCGCATTCCCGAATAAATTATTCCACTGATATATTACAAACGAATTTTAAAGTGTAATTGATCTATTACCAAAGTCCCCAAAGCTTCTTTCTTTTAGTACAACAATTTGGGCGATTAATATTTACAACATCCGTAAGACCCGATTGACTAAAACGTTTTAATAATTCATCTAATCCTTTATTGTTTTTTAATTCAATTTCTTCTTTATAAAGAGGAATAAGACAATAAAAATGGATGATATCGTTATTCTCAAGTTTAAGGTTACAGAAATCCTTCGGTAAACTCATTGGGGTAAAGAAAAGAAATCCGCAAAAAGAACAATTCGACGAAACCGGTTCATTTTCTTCACCGCTAATCGTATGTTCCAAACAAAAAAATGTATCATACTCATGAGGAAATCTTGCGAGCTGTTTAAGCCAACGAACAGGCCAATAATTATTTTCGTCATTAAATGATTCGATGTCCAAAGGCCAATCAGATGGTAATAAAATACAAAGTTCCGCAAAACGTAACTCTTCACGACCATTCGGAACATTCATCGGTTTATCACTCATCCCCGATGTTATCAAGATATTATAAGGAATAGACGCCGTTGGTTTAACCAAATAAACATCAACATGAACCTGGTCGGAAATTATTTCGTGAAAAACATTGTTAATCGGACCAAGATGTTTTTTAATATGGTCTGAAATTACGGCAATGTGTTCCTCATCTCCCGATGCCAACTCGAAACTTTTAGGAATAACATCATTATACGTTGCACAAGCAGCACCGGATGGTAAAGATTCATACTTAGTCATTTTATCTATAAATTTTTATCTATAAATTTAGAAAATAAACCAATGGGACAATTAATGTAAGTATTATTTTACAGTAAGTAAATATGTTACGGTTGCGATCATTGGTTTATACTCTTTCTACATTAAAATTCGGTAATTTTTTTTGAAAAGCGGTAATTCATAATTAAATTGTTTGTTGTTGACGAATTAAAAACAACTCGCAAATAATAACAATTCATAAAATACACGTCAATATGAATTATAAAGTAAGAATGGTATATTCATACTATAAATTTCGGTAACACAAAACTGACGCAAAAGTTATATTCACGAAAAAAATCTCTTTCCGATAAATAAGTAATCAGACAACTCGAACCGAAAATATTTTCCGTGTATCGTTACAAGTTTTAACGGTTTGCTGGTTGCCATGAAATTCGGAAAACGGAATTTGATTTTTCATCTTCGTTATTATTTGTTGCAACACTTTCAGAGGCGGCGTAATTGTCTGTTGAATTTTGATCAATTTGACCTGAAGCAGCAATCATTTCACGTATTGCGTGTCCAGCTTCTACTCTTTCGTAATTTCCGTCTTCTGATAATTTGCTGCGATTATTCGAAGTTGCATAATAATTCAAACCAACACTTGCTAAAATTTCGCTGAAATGTTCGGGATGTTCGGCAGCTTGTAAGAATAATTTTGCCTCATTGTTTTCCGGCGACAATCGAACCCATTCATCAATTACTCGAACTGCATCTGAATTACGTCCTTCTGCAATTAATGCCAACGAATACCATCGTAAACAAATTTGATCTCGGCAACCGTCTGAATATACTTTTTGTAACGTAAACAAAGCCTCATTCCATCTTCCCGCCGAACCGTGACAAGCTCCAGTAATAGCACCGCGAATCAAATCAAGTTCTTCGCCGCCGAAAAGAATAGAAACCAATTCACGAGCTTTAGTCTCATGCAATTCAGCGATATAAAGATTCAACAAATGACGAGTATATTCAGCAACATCTATCACGTTGTTTAGATTTGATTCTAAAATAGCTATTGCGTCATCGTTTTCGCCTTGTAAATGTTTAACAAAAGCCATACACACGACGGTTATTTCAATTATTCGCAGCCGGTGCCATACATCAATAGAAATACGGCCGTGTTTAATTGCCGTGTCATAAGTACGTACAGCGAGGTCGAAACGTTTTTGTTTTTGTAAATGTTGACCCATAAACAATAGCAGCTGCATATCAACAGGAAACAGATCAAGAGCATTGATCAACATTCTTGTCATCGGGTCGTCTGCTATTGGCGAAAACAAATTTGTCTCCCAAAAAAGATAGCAGCCTTCAAGTTTTAGCTGTTGAATATTCGTTTCATTAATTAGCTTGACCAAATCACGCCGTACTTCAACTAGTTCACCGAGATCGAATTTTGCTTCTGCGCGGAACAATAATTTTTCATTTTCGATAATTTCGCCTTGCTGTTCTAATCTTTCGAGTAAGTTTAAATTACGATGTCCGCGGCGGAGTAACATTTCGGAATCGCCGTATTTCGAGGGACAAATTATGCGGCCCGGTGCAGCACTAATTTTGATCAATAATTTCGCCGCCGACGGGACAATTGATTCTCGAACTCGTCCTGAAAATCGTAATCCTTTTTTGAGCGGAATCAAACGTACTGCGATTGTTTCTTCATCAAGATCGTGTCGAGACCTGTCCAATTTAGCGAATCGCTGCAATGCTAAAACATAAAGACTATCACGATCAGATTCAGATTCAACAAATTTCTTGAACAGAGGAATTGTATCTTCAAGAAATTCATCTCCTGCATCCATCCATAGTAACCAATCTGCAGAGTTTTGTAATTCAACGTAATCGATCAATCTATTTTTCGCAGCAGCATAATCATCTAAACCGGCAACGGATACCAATCGGCTGCTCATATCAATCGAATCAATGTAATTGCGAATTTCATCTGTCAAATTGATACCAAGTAAAAATATTTGATCTGACAGCAATTTAGCGTTATTGATAGTCGAATCAAGTTGATCAGATTCAGAATCAATTACGACAACAACTGCGATTCGTGAATTGTTAAAATTAGGCATGAAAACCTCGTTAATGAAAATACAATATTTTAAACTGCTCTTGCTTTAATTTTCGGTTCGAGCTGCTTGCGTACTTATCGGGAAGCAAGTTTTGACACATTTTATATCACCAGTATCACCGAAATTCATAGTATGAATAGTATGATACGTATAATTTTTGTTACAATAAAACAGCATCTAATCACGAATCTTGAATTAAAATTTCTGCTGAAATATTACGAAAATCTAACAACTGATGTAAATACAATATTATGAAATTACGTGCAGACACAACGTTATTTTATTGATCGGCATTTTACAATAGAAAAGTTTAATAGTTTTGTAAAATTAAAGATATTTAGATATTTACGAAAAATTCTATGTTATTCGGCAAATAGAAAATATTCCAGCGGATATATTAAAAAAAAACTTTTTATGACGTGATTATGACGGGATACAGTATATCCTAACTTGTAAAATTTTAGAGTTGATTTATACTTTTTAATCTTTCGTGTGTTTCGTATTTCAAAAAAATATATGTATCGTAATATGAATTGCTGTTAAGATCAAAAATTTAAAGAGAGCTGTTTACATTAAACGGTCTTTATAAATAAATTGGTGATATTATTTTTTTGTAGATACTATTATTTATTTTGTCCCTGTAGTTCAATGGATAGAGCATTGGCCTCCGAAGCCAAAGATGTTGGTTCGAATCCAATCGGGGATATTTAATGCAGCGTTTAGTTCGTATGCGGAAATATCACTGACCGCAAAACTCAAACTGCTATACACTAACATTATTTATTTGAATTTAATAATTTAATGAAACGGCGTAAATTTTATGAGAAGACTTTTGAAGGGCTGTCATATTTTTTGATTTACACTATACTTTGCCGGCTTAATACAATTAGAAGTGTTAGAAGTGTCGAAATAATTTTTTCATAAAATAAATCGCTTGTACATGAAATTTCGATAAATTTTCGCCCCGATATCTATCGGCGGCAAACTTTGATATACTCATCGCACTATGACTTTTGGAGATATAAAGGATAATTCATTATACATATCGCACTATGAAATTCGGTTATACAATGCCGTATTTAGTAAAACCTGCATTCTGATAGATAAGCAGGCAGCTCGAACCGAAAATTAAAAGAGAGAGCAATTTAATACCGCTTTCAAATGCCGAAATAAATTATGCGGACTTTACATTTAAAGTAAAAATAGGATATGCTTGAAGGTTTTTGGATTCGTAATTTTAAGTCGCTTAAACAGGTCGGTATCGGCACGGCGTTTTCTCAATTTGTTTACATTGAAGACCCTGCTTCGGTGTTACCGTTTGATCTCGGTACTACAACATTGTTGACTGGAGTAAGCGGTTCAGGTAAAAGTTCTGTTCTTGACGCTTTAAGTTTTGTATCCGATTGTTATCGGCATGGAGTTGACTATGCGTGTAACAAACGAGGCGGTTACGATGCGATATATTCTCACGGCGGTAAAGGGGCGATGTCTTTTGGTTTTCATTATCGTCAGGAGGGCGAATCGGTTGCGGCAACTTATGCGATTAGTATTGGTTATATCAGAAACAAAGCTCCGTATATCGATTCGGAATTGATTGCATATCGTAATGGTAAAGAATCTTTTCCGATTGCGTTTCTTCAGAATAGTCAGAAAACTATACGTTACCTTGCACCGGATGATCGAATAAGCAATGCAGAATTGACAAGTATAGAATTTACAGATTTAAAACATTTAGGACTTGCCGCTTTAGAGTCTCATCCAAAGTATCCTGTTTGGTATTCTTTGCGTAATTTATTTGAGAATTGGTCAACTGATGATTTTCATATTGACACTACTCTTGGACTCGATTTAACGCAATTAAAACCGCATGATAATCCGCGAGGGCATAAGTTATCGCAGTTTATAAGTTATATCGTAGAGCAATTGGGAGATAATGCCGAATCGGTAATTAATCGGATTGCTGCGGGGATTCCAAATTTATTATCGGTTGTGCTTGACGTTACGAATCGGGAGCGTCCGATGTTATCGTTTGTAATGGACGGAATAAGTATTCCGATACCGATTTCGCATCTATCGGAAGCAACGATAAGACTTTTTTCATACGTGATGAGATTAGAAGAAGAACCAACACCGGCACCGTTGATAACTTTTGATAATCCCGAAAATGGTTTGGATCGTATTCATTTTTGGTATTTGACGGAGTTATTACGTAAATTTGATATATCTGCTCATGGTTCACAACTTTTATTTACAACGCAAAGTGCTGACCTCGCCGATATAACGCATCCGCAAAATGTTTGGATTTTTAGCCGTGATCAAGCCGGATTTACAATTGTAGAAAGAGCTGCCGATTTAATTTCGCCTTCTGAATATCAAAATGAACCAAAAAATCTAGAACATAATTGGTTCAGCTCGGTGTTCGATGATAGAATCTAAAGATAATTTGTAACCGTTTTTCTTTTTCCATTAATTGCAAGAGTAATACAATTTAATAATTTCAAACCAAAGCCCGGAAAGGGCGATCGGATATTGCCTCGATAATAGCGCATAGTGATTCAAACTTATAATCGATGCTAATCTCCGCATGCGAACTAACCACTAACCACTGACCACTATACACTAACAACTAATTTTTTACCACAAATTTATGTTTGCTGATCCGGCAGCGGCTGCTTCGGGTAACTTGCAAAATACTCGTATTATGTGTTTGCCGTACAAATTTTTTGTCGATGGAATTTTTGTCGATGGAATTTCTGTTTCAAAAATGCCGTCTGATGAAACCGGCACAATGTATCTTGCGATTATGTGTTGATTGGCAAGTTGGTATTCATCGTTATCTGCTTGACGGGTAGATATATCGCAGCGGGCAATTTTTTCACGCCGGTCGGAACGAAATGAAATCTGTTCAGATGATATTGCAAGATCAATTAAAACATTTATATCTGTGAAATTATATTTATTGTTATTGATATTTTGGTTGTGTTTTTTGATCAAATTATGTTGATTAACTTGATTGAGAAATTCAGTTTGTATTTCGCCTTTAATTTTTATTTTGCTGCCCGATTTTATTTTTTGCGGGACATCAAGTTTAATTGGTATTAATTGTTGAATGACGAGTAAAGGATCGCCAAAAAGATGAATCTGTTCGACATGCTCTTCGAGTTGCAGATCAAGTTTAGTTGGAAATGGGTCAAGCCATTTAGCGATATTGGTGATATTTTGTCTGAATATTTTTTGTTCAGTAAAATTTAATTGATTACTTTTTGTTGTTGTTTCTTTATCGTATAGAGTTGTCAGCATTCTTTTTTTCGTTTCAAAAATTATTGAACCGAGTAATATTTTTTCGGGTTTATTTTGTCGGGATATGAATTCATCGAGACATTCTGTTCCGAAAACAGTTAGTCCGTACGGCATTGAGGCTCTTGATGTTGCGATGATTGCTGCTGCTCCGTTTTTTTGTAGAAATAATTCTTCGGCAGTTGATTTAGTTTTTGCGTCGAGAACTCCGCCGTAGCAACAAAGCAACATAACAATTGGTAATGAATTTTTACAACTTAAAGTAGGAAAAGCGTCGTTGTGATTTTCTTGTTGTTTTTCTGAATAATTGCTGTCGCCGAGAGTTCTGATCTGTCCGTGCGGTGTAGAAAGAGATTGTAACGAGCGATGATAACCATGTCCGATATAAATCCAAAACATAGGTGACCGATTAAGTGTTGCAGTATATTCGTTACGAATATCAATTGGCGACGGGCAAAAAACACTTTTCCAATTTGCGTATAAAAAAGCGGTTTCATACGACGATGGTAATTTTTTCATAAAAACGTAATGTGCTGCCGATTCAATTACGGAATCTATTAAAGGTGAAAAATTACCAACTCCCGCAACGACTTGAATTTGACGCCGCCATAAATCCGGTTTAATTTCAGTTTCGTAGCGGATAGTTTTTTCGATCAGCATATCGAGTGTTTCTACAGAATTAGCGGGAAAGCGTCCGACGGAGCAATCGGGATGATTATCGTTATTGAAATCTGCGTACCAGTCATCGGAGGCTAAATGCGGATCATTAGCGAACTCATTAATAATTTTGCAAGGTAATCGCGGCGATGGAATAACATATCCGCGATCCGATTCTGTTCGGACAACTGCATTACCGACAATCAAAATAGCTGTAACCGGCAATCTCGACGCCAACGCAACGCTTGAAATCTTCTGCCTAATTTGTAAAGGAGAATTAGAGTCGTCGGCGTTAATTAGAGTTATATCATAACCTTGACTAGATCGATATTTGATCCACTGTTGAATAGAACTGTTAAAAACTTTCGGAGCGATAACGATTACTCTTTCGGCTGTATCGATTTTTTTCGCATAAACATTTTGACGTGAAAAAATAAGAATCAAAAAACACAAACAAAAAGTTATATGAGATAAAAAAAATTTATTGTTACAAAAAATCATTTAATTTTTATGGAAGTTACGGGTATAAATCTCAATAAGTTTTTCAAGAGAAAACTGAATAGCGAATGGCGAATTTATCAATTCAATCATAGCTTTTTCTGGTTCAATTCGTGATTTGACCGCTTTAAGGATAGTTTCTATCCAATTATTGATTTCTAATTTTTCTCTGAATATTCTTGTCGGAAAAAATTGATCTAGTTCTTGTGAAATTTTGTCTGAGTAAACTACATTTAATCCCATTGCCAACGATTCAATTGCGGCAATTGGTAAACCTTCATATAACGAAGGTAAAACCAAAACATCAAATAATGTTCCAATAATTGCCGGAACGTCATCACGTTTTCCTGTCAAGATAACATGTTTTTCTATTCCGGCGTCAATTATATTTTGTCTAATTTTTTCAAATAATTCTCCTGTTCCGACAAGTACGGCATAAATTTTTTCATTTTGATAAATCATATCGGCAAGAAGCTGAATAAGAAATTGATGATTTTTCAGTTGTGTAAATCGACCAATATGTCCGATTACAATAGCATCTTGCGGAATATTAAAAAAATTTTTGTATTTGGTTTGTAGTTCGGCACGTTTAGAGTTGTCTATTTTGAAATATTCAGGATTAATCGAGGGATAAATAATTTTCGTTTTAGATAAATTGACACAATTGAAAGATTCGGCAGCCAAATTTGAACATGGCAAAATATTTGTTGCATAATGAAAAATCCAACGCCGTCCGAATAAATAATAAACTAATCGCCGATGTATTCGTGTATTGTCGTAGTTCGACGAATGAATAGATATTAATCTTGTAGAAACATTTTCTTCTGCTGCGATCCGCAAAATTTCGCCTGAAAGATCAAATTGATGAACATGTACCGCATCGTATTTATTTGTCCGTAAAATATTACGTACAGAGTTAAGATAAGAATTAAAGCAACTCAATGGAAACGGACTACGCGAAAACGGTACTCGATGTACAACAGAACCAAGACTATTAATTTCATCTTCAAGAGTTTTATCACAAATACTAGTAAGAAAGTCGAAATGTATGCGGGAATCGTTTAATCGCATCAAATCAAGAAACCATTTTTCCGCTCCGCCGGATGAACTCAAATTGCCGAAAAAATGTAATATGCGAATTGGTAATTGATGCATTTTAAATTCACCAATAAAATTTTCATAAAAATAACAGGTAATATTTCAGAGGAATATTTCAGTTAAATATTTCCGGCATGTTAAAACCCATATAAGCATCAATGTAGAGACACAATACCTTGTGTCTCTACGTTACGGAATAAATGTAATATATGTAAAGTCCTGCATGGACGGCACTTTATTAACTTTTTTCTATTGGATTTATTCCGCCTCTTATTCTTCTGCCCGGGTGTGCTTCGCTTTCTTCGATAATTTTCAAGAATAATTCTTCGAGAGAAGTATTCGGATGTCCAGAGTAGATAAGTTTTGCGTTATCTTCTTCGATAATTTTCTTTATTTTATTCATAGCGTTTTCGCTTAGATTTGAGGCGCGGATTTCGGTTTCTGTTGAGACTTTTAGTAAGTCATTTACGCGTCCGAGTTCTTTGAGTTCGCCTTGATATAAGATTCCTATTCGGTCGCAGACATCTTGGACATCGGCGAGTAAGTGTGACGACATGATAACGGTTTTACCTTGTTTTTTTAGGTCTAGGATGAGGTCTTTCATATTTCGTGTTCCGATTGGGTCGAGACCGCTTGTAGGTTCGTCGAGTAGGACTAATTCGGGATCGTTAATCAGGGCTTGTGCTAATCCGATACGCCGTGCCATACCTTTTGAGTATTCGCGCAGCTGTCTTTTTTTTGCGGATTCGAGTCCGACTCGGCTTATGAGTTGTGCGATACGTTGTCGTCGTACAACGCCTGACATATTGAACAGACGGCCGTAAAAATCTAGTGTCTCTTCTGCATTTAGAAATTTGTAGAGATAAGATTCTTCGGGCAAGTAACCGATTTTTTCATTCTTTTTAACATTTGCAGCGGAGCTGCCAAGAATAAATATTTCGCCTGCTGTTGGAAACAGAAGACCAAGTAACAATTTCATTGTGGTTGTTTTTCCTGAACCGTTTGGTCCAAGGAGTCCAAAGACTTCTCCACGAACTATCTCAAGATCGAGTGCCTTGAGAGCACGGACTTTTTGGCGTCCCCAAAAATCGCGATAGACTTTAGTTAAGTTCCGTGTTTCAACTACTACTTCGGATAAACTCATAAAAATATTTGGGTTAATGAACTAACACGCCGGAATTGGGTGTTTAAACTTATACTTTTCACAATCTTGATTGCTTGCAAAAGAGAATTCGGCAACGGGAACAACGGGAATAAAATGTCAAAATTTTATAATGTAATTCTGTAGTGATGTCGAAATTTCAATTTCAGCAATTATGTAATTCATGTCCAGCTATTATGCTGGTGCCGGATTTCAAATTTCAAGAGTGATAATTTACACGATCTTCAAATTATAAAAAAGCCCCCCCTTTGTCTATAAAAAATAGTTATCGAATTTTAGAGCAGTTAGTCAGTAACAAATTTATATAATTTTTAGTATATCAGCGGAATATTTTTTTTATTAACCACAGAGGACACAGAGAAATCAGAGAAATCAGATTTTGTAATTTTAGATTTTAAATTTAAGTGAATTACTAAAAAATATTTTAGCCGGCGGGAACGCAGGCGTCCCGCCTGCATCTTTTTTGTACAAAAAACGCCTAAAGATGCGGTC
>JAITKS010000363.1 GCA_031278315.1 Planctomycetaceae bacterium
AAAAAAAAATTAAAAATCTATTTCATTTTTTCTATTTTGCGATGGTGAGATTTTTACAATTCTTCCTTGTACAGTAACGCGTCCTTCTGCAATTAATTCTAGAGCTTCCGGGTATGCGATACATTCGGCGTCGAAAATTCGGTCATTTAGAGTATTTGCGGTGTCGCCTTCTAGTACGTCAACCGCTTTTTGCAGAATAATTGGTCCGTTATCGTAATGTTCGTCAACAAAATGCACCGTACAACCTGAAATTTTTACCCCCATTTCTAAAGCTTTCGAATGAACAATATTCCCATAATAACCTTTACCGCAGAACGCGGGAATTAAAGACGGATGGATATTCAAAACTCTATTATTGAAATCTTGCGGAATCGCTAATAATTTTAGGTATCCTGCAAGTACGACATAGTCAACATATTTATCACGGCATACTTGAAATATAGGCTCACTGAAAGCGCGGAGTGTCGTGTAATTGTGCCGCTCGATTATTTCTATCGGAATAGATTCTTCTTCGGCATATTGTAAGCCGACAGCCGACGGTGTACTTGAAATCACTACCGCAATTTCTGCCGATAATTCGCCAATAGAAATACGATTAATCAAATTTTTAAGCGATCGGCCTGTACCCGAAATTAAAACCGCTAGACGAAGTTTACGTTTTGACATAATATTATTAAAACTATTTTTAACCGTAATTAAACGGCAATTTAACTCTCACTCGATATTGAAAAAAAACAACAATTGTCAAGTGTAAGAGATCGAAAAAATTTCGTAAAACAATCAAAAGACCAATAATTCTATACACAGTACATTTTTATTCAAGTAGGCAGCGAACTTTCAAAAAAAATCATAATAGACATTTCACATAATAAAAATTTCTAAAAAAAGAATTTATTAATCACAAAGAATACAAAGAAAAAAATTTTTTGTAATATATCAGTAGAATATTTTTTTTATTAACCACAGAGAACACAGAGAACACAGAGAAATCAGATTTTGTAATTTTAGATTTTAAATTTAAGTGAATTACTAAAAAATATTTTAGCCGTCGGGAACGCAGGCGTCCCGCCTGCATCTTTTTTGTACAAAAAACACCTAAAGATGCGGTCGAGACGACCGCGATCCCGGCAACAATAAAATATTCCACTGATATTTTACAAAAATTACACAAAATTTTTGCTGCAATATTCTGCTAAAAAATTGCGACTAGTCTATTATGAATAGATTTTATTTCTAAATTCTTTTGGCTTTCAATTTTTTGTTGTCTAGTGTTTCTCAATTCTATATTTCTAATTTTATCGAGCCGCATTTGATGTCTTCCTCCTGAGAATGGAGTATTTAGCCATTTGTCAACGATTGCCAAAGTTGACCGTTCACCTAACATATCGCCGGACAAGCATAAAATATTTGCGTCATTGTGTGCGCGGCTCAATTCAGCTACAACTTCGTTATGACACGGAGCAGCTCTTACGCCTTTGTATTTATTTGCGACTACGCACATACCTACACCAGTTCCGCAAATCAATATTCCGTAATCAGCTCTTTGTGTGCTTACTTCACGTGCGACTATTCCTGCAATATCCGGATAATCAACAGACCCCGCTACTAATTCGTCGTTTGCACATACTAACGTATAATTTTCTTTTGACCTTAAATATTTTGCAATCAGATCAAACGTATCTTTTCCGCGATGATCGCATCCAAGAATTATTTTTATTCGCATTAAATCTCCTCCTTTAATCATTTCCCTTTTCCTTTTTTCTCCATACATTCGACACGGTTTTTTTTCAATATAGCGAATCTGTTAGAACCTGAATGCAGACATTTTAACGCCGCACAATATTCTTACAATAGCTATTTTCGATCAAATCCAAAATTTTTATCGCAAAAACGGCAATTTTTTTACATATTTGCAAAAAAATTCAATCAACTTCTTTTTTAAAATCGTGTAATGTACAAAAACAAAACTAATATACATCACTATTTATAATATTGCAAACTCAAATTTTTGATTCTCCAAACAATTCAAAACAAAATCGTTACATTTATATCATATTTCATGCAAAGTGCATGCCGTAAGATATTTTTTTTTGATATTTGGGAAAAATAGATTTCGGAAAGGTATAATTGATTGTCGAAATTTCCACTATTCAATAAATTATTCAGGAGAATATTTTTGTAATATATTTTTTGTAATATATCAGTAGAAATTTTGATGCCGTCATTATATATAGTAGTAATTTTAAGGATTATTCAAACCAACTCTAAAAGAGCGATCGGATTAATAGCTATTAGTGATTCGAACCTAAAGCCGGTACTAATTTCTGCATGCGAACTAACCACTGACCACTGACCGCTAATAAAAATTCCATGTATTTGATTTTTTTATTAAAACTAATTTATGTAATGAATTATTACTTTGTTCCTCTTTTACCGCCGTTTATCCGAATATTAATACCGTCAAAATAATTTGCGGCTTCACTCGCAAGAAAGATAATACTTTCAGCAATTTCACTTGGTTCGCCCCATCTTTCCATTAACGAATCCTTTTTAACTCTTTCTGTGAAAAAGTCACACGACTTTTCACCCCAATTAGTTTTAATCCAACCCAGCGTGATCGACCTAATACGAATTTGCGGCGAAACAGTTTCAGCAAACGACCTTGCAAAACCTTGAATAGCACCTTTCGCTGCGCCGTACAACTGTGCTGTTTCACCGCTCCATCCGTATTCAACTCCATCCCAACCGAAAAAAAAGATAACTCCTCCGCCCTGTTCTTGCATCAAATCACAAATCCGGCGTGATAGGCGAATTGTAGCAAACACATCTAAATCGAAAATCAAATCCAATCGTTTCTCAAAAGATAAACAAGCGGTCTCCGAATCCATAAGGTTTGTACCGGCAGCATTTACAAGAATATCAATATGCGGGAATTTAGCTGTAACTTCAGAAATAAATTTTTCGAGGTCATTTGGGTTACAAAAATCTGCAACAAAAATTTCGGCAGAACCGCCTGCTGATTTAATCTCCGACACAATTTTTTGAACCGGTTCTACATTTTTGTAACAATGAAGCAAGATTGTAGCACCTGCTTTCGCAAACGCAACCGCCGCCGCCCGACCAATCCCGCCCGACGCACCCGTAATAAGAACTGTCCGACCGTCAAATCTATACATATTGATATTTAACTCATTTTGTAAATTATAATATTCATACTTGAAAATTCGTAATATATGTGTGAAATAATTTATTGTTGCCGGAAACGCAGCCGTCTCGACCGCATCTTTAGTTTTGTTTTTTCGACAGAATTACAGGATTACAGGAGATTTGTAAATGATAAATTAAAAAAATCAAAACTTGAAACCACAGTGATTTGAATTTTAGAATCCGTACTAATCTCCGCATGCGAACTAACCACTAACCACTAACCACTAATCTGTAATCCTGTTTATCCTGTCAAAAAAAAATATTCCACTGATATATTACAAAAACAATTATTTTCACTGATATATTTCAATTGAAATAATTTCTATAATTCTGAAGAGGGAAATTCGG
>JAITKS010000387.1 GCA_031278315.1 Planctomycetaceae bacterium
ATAGGGCAAATAGGGCACAATAGGGCAAACGCAAAAAAATACAACATTGATGTGTCTAAATATCAATGTTGTATAAATTCTTATTAAAAATAGTTTAGGGCAACGATAGGGCAACTATGTCAAATACATGCTTTTTATGCCGTTGTATTCTGCAAACGTCGTCTTTTTTCCACACTCTCGGAGTGTAGTATTGAGTTTAGACGCCGCTTTTTCTCCCCACTCTTCACCCAATATTCGGGCAAGAACGACGATGTTGTATTTTACTCGTTGGGAATAGCCTTTCTTGTCAATTGCAGAAAAATCGGCGTTATCTATCATAGATATAAATTGTTGCTCGGTAATATCTCGAAATATATTTACACGTCCCTGTATTCTATCGTTTTGGTTATTCCAAAATATGTAATTTTCCAACACTTGCGAATAGTCATAAGCAGGCTTGCCGGTGTCCGCTTTATTCCTGTGATTCGTTGGTTTTTCGCTGGTTTCCAATGGTCGTGTTGCAGTATTGATTTGTGTTTTAATATATTCAAGATAATTATCAACATACGACTGTATTGTTTTTGCCTCGCTTTCTCTTAAAAAAGGGAATAGAGACGATTGCGAAAATTTAATATGGTCTTGTTCGTTCTGAATATGAGATGGCCGAAATTCTGCCTCAAGATTTCTTCTTGCTGCCCCTGGCTTAATTTGTTCTTCTGTCTTGTATCTTCTCAACAAAGGCTCATAATATGTTCTATAATAATCTGTTTCGGCTTCGACCATTCCCCACTTGTGAATTAAAAAAGCCACAAAACCCTTTGCCTTAATCGGGAAATTGGTTAAATCGGCAGGATTGTATGGACTTAAACGCTCATACATGCCTCTATCCTGATTATATTTCATTTCCACAAAGCGATAATAATTCTGTGCCTCCTCATAAACAAAACCGCCCATCTCGCCGTTTGCCCAATAATTAATATAAGATATTTCGAACAGTGTTCCGGCATGAATCTTGTCGATTAATTCATGTTGGGAGAAGGAACGGTGGCAATATTCTTTTTCAGGAGTGTTGTCCTTGTATCTTAAAAACTCTTCTTCAATTGATTTATAAGCATTAGGAATCAGGGCATCGCCGTTCATATTATAAATGAATAATTCTACCGGATAACCGCCTTGCCATTTAAGAAGAAAACAATATAATACATGTTTTTGCGCATCGGTTAATGGCAATGACCTTAATGTATTAACTACTAAATTGGGATTTTGGTAGTTTTTATTTACAAATTGTTTTTGTTGCCATAATAGATTTAAAAATTCTACCGGCTCAAACAATTTTTTTGCTATTGTTCTGATATAATCTATGGTATCTGTTACAAGTTCCTGTCGTCGAATATTTTTTTTATCAAGATAAAAATCTAAATCATTATTTGCCGAAATGTCTTTCATATTTGTCATAACTGTCATACTATTATTTATTTATACATATTTTCCCATGCTTTTTTCATCATTTCTGCATGTTCGTTTTGTTTTACCTTAATATATTTCAGAAATGATTTTTCTGTCTTGTGTCCGCTAATACTCATTATCATAAGGGTGGATAGTCCTCGTTTGTACATATTTGTACAGAACGAACGCCGTCCCGTATGACTTGAAACCTGTTCCCATTTTTCAAATTTTTCAGTAACGAGTTTCCCGCTGACGGTTCTTGTCGTGGTCTCAATTGAATTTATTTCTGAAAATTTACACGCTTCTTTGATGTATTCGTTGAATTTTTGATTGCTTATTTCGGCAGGCATATTATAGTTGTATTTTTCCAATATTTCCGTTACGACAGGGTGCAAAGGAATGACAACTTTGTTATTTGTTTTTTGCTGCCGGAATGTAATAAACCCATCTTTAATATCGGTTTTTGTCAGTTTCCCCAAGTCGGAAAAACGGCATCCCGTCCATGACAGCAACAAAAACCAATCCCGTACACGGTCAAGATACGGAGTTTTGGAGAGGTCGGCATCTTTGAGTTGTTGCAGTTCGGTTTCGTTTAAATAGATTGTATCTACATCGTCTTTTGTTACAATAAATTTTTTGCCGTATGAATATTGATAATATCCCATTTCCGTTGCACTGTTTAATACCGATTTTAACGCTTTGATATATTTGCCCATACTGTTTGCCGTAAATGATTTTTCTTTAAAAAAATCAATAAAGTTGTCATAAAACGATTTGTCTATTTCGGAAAATTCAAAATCAGTTTTGTTGTTACTTTCAGCAAATTCATTGAGATGCTTTTTCAGTGCATTATATTGTTGTATGGTTTTGGGAGCAAAATGTAATCCCGTTATTCCATGTGTTCGATTTGGATATTCTTTTAAAAACGCATCTACAAACTCAAAAAATGTAGGAGTTTTTTCTGTCTCTGTCTGCACAACGTATTTTTCAGGAAAATTAAATCTGTCTATAACAAGTTTTAGCCATTCTGCTGTGAGATTGTTTTTATCAGCATTGTTAAACTCTGTCTGTATTGTCGCAATAAGCATATCTAACTTGCCGCTCTGGGTTGTGAGATACTGTTTTAGTTCTTTCTTTTCATCAGTCATCAATCTGGAATTGGGAATAATGATTTGTTGGGTTTTTGCGTCCCAATATTTGGATAGAATAAAAATATTGCTCTTGGCTCGTTGGTTTATGCGTCCATGTGAAAATCTGATTAAAATTTCCTGCCTTTTTGCCAATTCTACTTTTGTAGATAATGATAAATAAATAGTCGCCATATCTGTATTATTAAAATGCGATACAAAGGTACAACATTTTTTTTATTGTAAAAATTTTTGGCGACTTTTTGGCGACTTATTTTCAATTTAACACAATCCTATAAAATTTAATGCAACTTTTTTTTGCCATGTAATTAACTTATTATTATTGCATTAAAAGCGAAATCGTCTGTTTTAGCGTATTATGCAAAAATGGCAAAATTGCATTTGGGTAGTCCCGTCCGCACCGCAATACAAAACGCTAATAATCAAATTAAAAGATTGTTAGCGTTTTTGATTTATAAAAAAATCCCCCCGAAAATCCCCATTTATTTTTGAATAACAAAACGCAA
>JAITKS010000364.1 GCA_031278315.1 Planctomycetaceae bacterium
AATTCTACACCAATAGAACAACAACCAAACCGGCAACTAGACCCCGACGAGATTGAATCTTTTTTGATCAATTTCGTGATCGATCAAACAGGTTATCCGCCCGAAGTTGTCGATATGGATGTTGACTTGGAATCCGATCTCGGAATAGACAGCATCAAGAAAGCCCAACTTTTCGGCGAAATCGGACAATACTTTGATATCAAACCAAACGGCGATCTCACACTAGATCAATTTCCAACTCTGCGAACTGTCAAAGATTTCTTGTTACAAAATTAGTAACGGAGTATTTGAAATTTGGTATATATCAGTGAAATAATTTTAAACTATTCTTACTTGAAATTACGATATTTGTTTTTAAACATGTATTCATAAAACAGCTCTGAAATGTCAATCGGATAATAGCCCGCCCCTGCTGAAACGGACTATAATACTGACATTCTTTCAGGGCTGGTTTTATTAATCTTTAAAATTACTATATATAATGATGACTGTAAAAATTCCACTGATATATTACGAAATTTGTAACACGCATTGTATATTGCAATATTTCTGTAATAATTTTATGCAACTTTTTTGTTATATTTCAAAAAAGGGAAAATTTTAGACATGATAAAGACTCGTTGTCTTTATCAATTAACATTAACATTAACAATTATTTTTTAAAAATGAAATCAACACAAATGACAAACCAATTACAAATAAAGTTGTTACATCGAGCAGCACGCAATTGTTCTCTTGATGATGTCAAGTTCCTAATTGAGGAAAAAGGAACAGACATAAACGGAAAATATAGAAAAGTAAAGGCACTGCATTGGGCAGCAAGAGGCGGGTCTCTTGAAGTGATTAAATACTTGATTGAAAAAGGCGCGAAAATAAATAGAAAAAATAATACCGACACAAGGTTGCTACTTTGGGCAGTAAGAGGCAGGTCTCTTGAAGTGATTAAATACTTGATTGAAAAAGGCGCGAAAATAAATAGAAAAAGTCACTCCGCCAACACAAAGGTTTTACTTTGGGCAATAAGAGGCGGTTCTTTTGAAATAGTTAAATACTTGCTTGATAAAAAAGCCGTGAGAATAAGTAAAAAATATTACAACAGCGCAGAATTGTTACGTTGGGCAAAACTAGTCCGCTCTGTTGAAATGATTAAGTACCTGATTAAAAAAGGCGTAAATATAGATGCAAGAACTATGAACAATGAAACGCTGTTACATTGGGCAGTAAACAGAGGTCTTCGTGAATTCGCTCAATACATAATTGGAAAAGGCACAAGAGTAAATGATAAAGAGATTAACGGTAAAACGGCACTGCATTTAGCAGCAAATAAGGGGTCTTGTGAATTGGTCAAGTATCTGATTGAAATAAAAGACGTCGATATAAACACAAAAGATCATTTCAATGAAACGCCGTTACATTTGGCAGTAACTAAAAAACATCTTAAATTGATCAACCTTATGCTGAATAATGCAAAAAATATCAATGTAAACGTACAAAATCGTAACGGTGAAACGCCGCTGCATTTGGCAATAATTATAGGTTCTCTTAAAGCGGTAAAGTATCTGATTGAAACAAAAGAAATCAATTTAAACGTAAAAAATGCAAGAGGTGAAACACCGTTACATCAGGCTGCAATTAAAGGTTCTCTTAAATTGACTAAGTGTCTGATAGAAAAAGGTGCTGACTTAAACATAAAAGATAAAAACGGTAAGACTCCGCTAGAGGAAGCAGCAACTCGTAATCGTAAAGAAGTAGTTACGTACCTGACTGAAGTCTCTGCCGCAAACACAAAAAATAATAACAGAAAAAAAACCGCTAAAGCAAGCACCAAAAAAAAGACAAAAAAAACTTAAACACAACATCAGAGTAAAGTAATTGTAATATCTCAGCGGAATATTTGTTTTGCAAATTTTTTTTGAGTTATGAATTTTAAAACTAATTTTATTTTCAACCTTATTTTTCTTAACTAAACAACCTTAACAACAATGAATATCCA
Organism: Planctomycetaceae bacterium; assembly: GCA_031278315.1. GTDB lineage: Bacteria > Planctomycetota > Planctomycetia > Pirellulales > Thermoguttaceae > WRKP01. Next base: position 1,994 of record JAITKS010000364.1, read on the forward strand.
AAAAACAAAATCTTATTACCTTATTACCTTATTGTTGAAAAATGATTTGTTAATAATGTAATAAAAATTAGTATGTGTGTTGTCAACCGGTGATTACTAAGGTTGTTTGGTTCGGAAAAATAAGGTGAAAAAAATAAGGCGAAAAATAAGGTTAGTTAAAAATAAATTGAAATCTTTGAGAAATTTCACTGAAATTTCACTGATATATTTATATTACAAATAATTTTTTTCATGCTTGTCTGAAATATGATTTATTTGATTTGTTGTGAAAATTCTTTTTGTACAAATTGAATAATCATATCAATCTAATAAATCAAAATTCAGACAAATAGTTTAGACAGACAGAGACGTTTTGTCTCAATCAATCAACATTAACAATCAACATTAACATTAACAATCATTTTAAAAATAAAATGTGCAAACTAACAGACGTTTTTAAATTACATATACCGCCGTTACATTTAGCAGCCAAAGACGGATTTCTTGAAACGGTCAAGGACCTGATTGAAAAAGATGGTGAGGACGTAAACTCAAAAGATAGAAAAGGCAACACGCCTCTGCATTGGGCGGCAGACGGAGGCCGTCTTGAAGTAGTTAAATACTTGATTACAAAAAAAGATATAAATGTAAACGTAAAAAACACAAGCGGCAGCACGCCGCTGCATTGGGCGGCAAGTGAAAATCATCCTGACGTGATCAAGTATCTTATTGAATTAAAAGACGCTGACGTAAACATAAAAGACATGTTTGGAGAAACTCCGTTACATGTGGCGGCGTCGAGTGGTGATTTGAAAGTGGTCGAGTGTTTAGTATCACAAGGAGCAAATATCAATGCAAGAAATAATAACAATGCAACACCGTTACATTGGGCAGCACATGAAAATCATATTGAAGTGGTCGAATACTTGATTTCAAAGGGTGCAAATATTAACACAAAAGATAATAACGATGCAACACCGTTACATTGGGCTGCAAAAGAAGGTCATCTTGAAATGGTCAGGTATCTGATTGAAGAAAAAAATGCAGACATAAACGCAATAGATATTGACAGTTTTACGTTGTTACATCGGGTAACAATGGAAGGTAATTTTAAAATGGTCAAGTATTTGATTGAAGAAAACGATGCGGATGTAAATGCAAAAGATTCCGGCAATTTTACGCCGTTGCATTGGGCAGCAATTGAAGGTATGACTGAAATTGCCGAGTATCTAATAGGCAAAGGTGCTAATTTAAACGCAAAAGAAAATAACGGCAAAACGCCAATAGACCTAGCAAAAGACGAAAATACAAAAAAACTCCTACTAATCGCCGAAAAGAAATCTTTTTCCGTAAGCTGAAACATACAGCTAATAAATTACCGTCTCTGTGAAACTTATTGATAGTTAGTTCATTTGAAAAAAAATTTTTCACCGAAATATTACGTTTACGCCGTAACGTAGAGACACAAAGCCTTGTGTCTCTACATATCAGGTTTTATTTTTATGCAAGAACGATTTTTTATTTGTCCTTTTGGGTTGGATCGCGGTCGTCTCGACTGCATCACTAGGAATTTTTGTACAAAAACAGATGCAGACGGGACGCCTGCGTTCCCAAGAACAATAAATTACTTTCTCTGATCTATTACACAAAAAAATTTTTATAACTGGATACAGTATATATTACAATTTTTGTCTATTTCGTTTATTTCGTATTCTCAAAAAAATATAGTGTGACATTGACAATTTTAATTTTGTAATCACATTTTATAACTCATCTATAATTTTTTAATTACGATTTTTCTTTATTATTTTTTTTCTTATCGTTGACACAAAATAGGTAAATTTTTCTGATTTTAACGATTATTCCGAAAGATTTGGTGAATTTTGTCCGATTTTCATTTGCGGACTTCTGGTAATCTAATTTTTGTCTTATTGACTACAGGAATCAAATAGAAGCCGTTTAGATAATAATTAAATTGCTGCTCATACTTTAATTTTCAGTTTACAAATTGCTAAATTACAAATTGCTAACTGCTTAACAGAAAATAAGTATTAATAATCGAGATTCAAAACGTCCAAGTTCAGTACGAGTTGTGCATATCAGATGATTGTAATTTATTTCAAATTACTTTCATTATATTGTTATCATGTGTTGGTTTACTTATCAAATTGCAATCCGGTTCCGCATTTTGGAATTACCAAAATTCCCAAATTGTGCATTACATATATCGTAACAAAAAATCAGAGGCAATTTTTGATATACATTCAACTCATATTTTTACCACAAAGAAAAAAAATGAAAAACATAATCGCAAAAAATCATCAGATTAAATTCGTAAGAACATTAATTTTAATCGTAATGTTTAATTTAATATTGTTTTTTGGAACGTATCCGCTCACTGCCCAAGATTGGCAACCCGGCATAATCGAATACCCCGAACTCAATAATATAGATTACGAAGAATCTTACTCAACAACACCTTTGCCTGACGCTCCTGTCAGCATGTCAGAACGACTCATAAATCGGCAATTTAACGATCAAAATAGATATTCTGCACGGTCTGATTCTTCAACAGTCAAGACACAATTACCAACTCGATACCGTGTTTCTAATTCTAGCTCTAGTTCTAGTTCTAACTCTAACTTTAATTCCGGCACCAATAGAGTTGTTCACGCTGCATACAATAACACGCAATCATCAAATCCTATTGTATATCAAAGTTACGATAACGATAACGAAGACAATAATAAATACACGAAAGATACACTTTCTGCTCCGTTAAAATTGAACACACGTAAAACATCGACCGCCGCAATGACCGCTGCCGCTAAACCCCAAACATTACCTAAACATATTTCACGTGATTTCAACTCCGATTTTAATGTCGATAAAGCACTAGCAGATTACAACGACTTGCCTATCGACGACAATATTATTGTCCGGCGGCCGCTGCAAAATAACACTATTCAAGCAAGCGGAATAAGCGGAAACAATATCAATAATTACAACGATTGCAATACCAACGAAATTATCGACGGCAACTCTACTCTCTACACGGAATCATGCGGAAGTTGCAGCGAACAATTTTTCGATAACGGATATTGTTCACCAATGCTAATGAAACCATTCGGTTGCGGTATCTTTGATAATCTTACAATTTTTGGCGGTACTACCGGATTCAAAGCCGGTCAACTCGATAATCCTTTTGGTGATAATTTCGGTTTCACGGAAGGTATTAATTGGTCGGCACCTGTATCGGTTCAGAATTGTATGATTTCGACGCAACTCGGTTTTCGAGTTGTACATAGTAATATCAATGGCAACTTTGCAAGAAGAATCGATCTAGCAGAAAAAGATCATCGTACTCAATATTTTATTACTGCTGGTTTATTTAAAAGAAGTTTAACTAATCCGTTGCAAGTTGGAGTTGCATTTGATCATTTTGAAGATAATTTATACGGTAAGGTTAAGCTAACACAATTACGGGTTGAGTTATCTGTCCGAACTTTTAGCAATCTTGAGTATGGATTTATCGGCGGATTCGGACTGGAAGACGGGAATAACACAAATATCGATCTACGTGAAAATATTTTACGATACGGTTTTAATACAGCGAATTATCGCACTTATAAAATTCAAGCTCAAAGATATTACACATTATTTGCGAGAAAGAATTTTGCAGCGGGCAACGTTGCAGAATTTCGTATCGGAGCTTCGGAACACGGAAATGTTATGATCGCTGCCAATGGTGAATTTCCTATCACAGACAGAATATCGTTAAACGGTTCTCTGGCGACGATGATTCCGGGAGGTAAAAGCGGATGGAATCGTGAAACATGGGATTTGTCGGCGGGAATTGTTATATATTTCAGAGGCGGCGCGATGACTAAATTTTGTAACGAAAATAGACCAATGTTCGATGTCGCACAAAACGGTTCGTTCCTAACAAGAATTATACAAAAATAAGTTACAATGTATCATTACTGAAAATCAACACGTTAAAAATCAATACGTTAAAATCAATACGTTAAAATCAATACGTTAAAATCAATACGTTAAAATCAAATCAACAAATTAATCAACAAATGGTTCAAATTGAGTGTAAACTTTTTAATCAAATTTATGGTATGAAATGTATATTTGATTTAATAAGTGATAAAGTTTAAAAGATGTTTTTAATCATGTTATTGAATTATCAAGTCAAGCAATTACAAAAAATGTTGTTCAGACGAAATATAAATCGGAGGAAAAAATGAGTATAGGTTTTAGTCCAACGATGCCGTCGGTGTTACAAGATATTAAATCGCACGAAAGAAAAGTTGACAGTAACGAGCGTATGGCACAAGCACAAGGAATCGGCGGCGAAAAAGAAAGTGCCGCAACTTCAGAAGACCGCGACGCCAATGGACAACAAGCATGGCAATGGTCTCAACACAAAAAAAAGCAAGAACAAAAACAAGAAAAACTTCCTGCTGCAGACCCCTCAGGTCAAATCGGAACAAAATTAGATTTAAACGGATAATTAAAACCTTAAATTGAACTGTAAATTGAACATTAAATTTAATAACAAATTCTACACACATCGTATTATGAATTTCAGGAATACAATTGGATATTCATATTACGAAAAATAATTTTCAATAACAGATTTTTGTGTATTTTATTATTTCGTTATTTCGTTTGTTTTATATTCTCAAAAAAATAATGCAATAAACTGCAATTCATAAAACGATACAATAATATTCGATTTTATTTATTGTAACGAAAAATTGTAGGTTTAATTGTGAGGAGTATCTTATTCCCATTTTAGTATTCCGCCGGTGTCTGCGCTTGTTGCCATTGATTTGTATTTGGATAGACATCCCTTGATAATTTTAGTTTTTTGCTTTGGAACGTTTCTTGACATTAGTTCTTCTTCTGTCAATTTAATATTTAACTTTCTTGCCGGAATGTCAATTTCAATTATGTCTCCGTCATTTACTAATCCTATAATACCTCCCGCAGCAGCTTCCGGACTTACATGTCCAATACTCGCACCAGCAGTGCCGCCGCTAAATCTTCCATCCGTTATTAACGCTACACTGTCATCTAACTTAACACCCTTTATCGCCGTCGTCGGTCCTAACATCTCTTGCATCCCCGGACCGCCTTTAGGTCCTTCAAAACGTATTACCACAACATCACCCGCTTTGACTTTGCCCTGCGTAATCCCCTCATACGCTTCAGGTTCAGAATTAAAAACTACCGCCGGACCTGTATGCCGTAACATCTGCGGTAATACTCCCGCCGTTTTTACAACAGCTCCATTTTTCGCTAAATTGCCATACAAAACCGCAAGTCCGCCAGTTTGAGAATACGCTTTATCACAAGTCCGAATACAATCCAACGGATCAAATAATAACTTTAATTCCGATAAATTCTTTTTGTCTTGTTTAACACAAAACGCTCTATTCGTAAATTTATTTCCGCGTATAACAGCATACATTTTGACAGCCTCTGCACTTACTTTCTTTGATCTAATATCCCAACTCGTAATCATCTGCCCAAGATTTTTACCGCTAACAGTCATCGCTTTTTCATTTATTAACTTCGGCCGCCCCCGCCGAATCTCGCCTAAAATTGTGTGAATCCCGCCCGCATTGTGAACATTTTCAATATGATAATCACAACTTGGCGAAACCTTGCAAATCGTCGGAGTTCGTTCACTCAAATCGTTAAATCTATTCATCGAGTAATTCAATCCCGCCTCATTCGCAATAGCTAACAAATGCAAAACTGTATTTGTACTTCCTCCCATTGCTAAATCTAATATCATCGCATTGTCAATAGATTCAGCAGTAATGATGTCCCGCGGCAGATTTTTTATTTTCGACATGCCCGATTTATCCAGTTCGAGTTCATATACCATCTGTACAATTCTTTTTGCTGCTCTTCTGAATAGACTCTGCCGATGTTGACTCGTTGCCAATAAAGTCCCGTTACCGGGCAGCGCAATTCCAATTGCTTCACACAAACAATTCATACTATTCGCAGTAAACATACCACTGCAAGAACCGCAAGTCGGACAAGCCCGCCTCTCGACATCCAACAATTCTTCACTTGAGATTTTCCCATTTATTCTTGCCGCCGCTTTCGCAAATACAGAAATTAAATCTAAAGATTCACCCTTTTCGTTTTGTCCGGCTTCCATTGGTCCGCCGCTGACAAATATGGTTGGTATATTACAGCGTACAGATGCTAAAAGCATCCCTGGAGTGATTTTATCACAATTAGGAATACAAATCATTCCATCAAATCTGTGTGCATTCAACATCACTTCGACAGAATCGGCGATTATTTCACGGCTTACAAGAGAGTATTTCATTCCGTCGTGTCCCATTGCGATACCGTCGCAAATTCCGATTGTATTAAAAACAAACGGTACTCCGCCCGCTTCAATAACACATTTCTTAACAAATTGAGCAGCTTCGTTTAAATGCACATGTCCGGGAATTACGTCAACGTGCGAACTCACTATAGCAATAAACGGCTTGTTAAAATCCGCCTCTGTAATTCCGCACGCTCTTAATAAACTACGATGCGGCGCACGGCTGTCACCTTTTTTAATTGTATCTGATCTCATTTTGATCTATCTATCTAAATGGTTAAATATAAACTCGATTTAAACGAGTTGTTTGTTAATGAACTTATAAACGATATTGAATCCCGTCATAAAACGGTTTTTTGTATATATCAATCAGTGAAATTTTTGCAAAGGTTTTAAGTTTATTTTTCACCTTATTTTTCACCTTATTTTTCCGAACTAAACAATCTTAGTAGTCAAAGATGCCGCCGCACATAAACTTTATTAACTTATTAACAACAAATCATTAATTATTGTTACTTTCCATTGTGCGTTGATATTGCTCCAATATCCTGCCGTCATTTCAGGGCGATTCTAGTTTTATGCGTGAACGGGTCACCTTTTTCGTTACAAAAAATAATACCGAATTTTAAAGTACAATGAATATATTCCGCTGAAATATTATGAAAATTGTACAATTATAAATTACGCGATACATTCATCGAATTCTTTTGGTATATGTTTACTTAATATTTCGCATCCGTTTTTTGTTACGAGGATATCATCTTCTATACGGATACCTCCCCATTCTTTGATATAAATTCCGGGTTCTACAGTAACGATCATGCCGGGTTTTAGTACAGTTTTACTCGTGGGCGATAATCGCGGGTTTTCGTGAATTTCCAGTCCTAACGAATGACCTAATCCATGTCCGAAATTTTTTTCGTATCCGTGATCTTTAATTATATTTCGTGCGACAGCGTCTATTTCGTTACATATTTTATTCGGTTTGATTGCGTTGATTGCTTCGCGTTGTGCTTTCAAGACGATATTATAAATTTTTTTCAGTTTATTATTTTTTGGTTTTAAGATTATTACACGAGTCAAATCACTCATGTATCCGTTTACGATTGCGCCCCAATCAATTAGCAATAGCGATTCTTTTGTTATATCGTGATTTCCGGGTATCGCATGAGCCATTGCCGCACGTTTGCCCGAGCAGATTATAGAGTTAAAACTTTTTTCACTTGCGCCGTATTTTCGCATTTTATATTCGATTTCGTTGCGAATTTCCGTTTCAGTAATTGGACTGCGGACAGTTGATTTCTGCGATATTATTTGTGATATTTCGTTACGAATATCGACAAAAGCGTTGTATGCAGAATCAATCGCTTTACGAATCAATTCGATTTCAGAGCTGTCTTTAATCTGACGTAATTCTTCAACTAATCCTTTTGTCGGTACGAATTTTAATTCGGGAATTGCTTCCGTGATACTTTTATATTCGTGCAGAGTTATCGATTCCGATTCAATACCGACTCTTAAACTTTTTTTTGCTTTTGTGATAGAGCGTATTTCTTTTGTATGTTCACCTAGCGGACAAATTTGGACATCGATATTGGAGCATTCTTCATCTATTTGAATTGTGTATCTTGCGTCGCTAATCAGCACTGTGCCGGTTTTCGACAAATACAGAAAAGCTTCGCCTCCTGTGAATCCCGTAAGGTAGCGGATGTTGTTTGGACTAGTTATTAAAAAAGCATCAATCTGATTTTTAGATAAAAGCGAAATAATTTTATCGCGGCGAATTTGGTAACGGTCTGAATCGATTGTTTTCATTTTTTATGAGGGTTAATTTATTTTTACGTGAATTTTTTTAGAATTCTTTTATAACAATTTTCGTTCTTTTTCTGGGAGTTTAAGTAATTCTTTTCTGCACAATTCCGCTAATTTTTGAATAGTTTTTAGAGGTAATGTTTCAGTGCGGACATTGTGAGCGAATTGCATTTCATCTATTATTTCGTCGATTCGCTGTTTTGGAATAGTGTGTTTGAAAGTACTGCATAATCCGGCTCTTAAAAATTTACGGCGATGGAAAAAAACAGCTCTTGCAAATTCATTGAAGTAATTTAGGTCGGGTATTTTGTTGCGTCTTTTTTGGTCGAGTGATAATTTTACGATTGCCGAATCGACTTTAGGTCGGGGCCAGAATACGGTCGGCGGCATTATTCTAATTATTTCTGTCCGGCATTGAGACTGTGTCCAAAGTGATAAAGCTCCCCAATTTTTGCTGTTTGGTTTTGCTGTTATGCGTTCTGCTAGTTCTTTTTGAATTGTGACACACATTAACTCCGGCGGTATTGAAGTTTTCAAAAGATTAGAAATTAACGGCGTTGCAATACAGTACGGCAAATTCGATATTAACTTGAATCGGCGTTTAATTCCATTTTCATCAACTTTGTTAAGTTCTTCGTAAACGGTATCGAGGACTTCACTCCGCAGAGTATTTTTGTTTTTCAAAATATCCATTTGTAAAAAGCGGATATTTTTTCTGCCGAATAATTCTTGTTTCGCCAATTCTTGCATAACCGGATCGACATCAACGGTTATAACTGCCGCTGCCGAATCTGACATCGGTGCCGTCAAAGCACCTGTTCCCGTGCCGACTTCAAGAATTACATCATTAGAATCAATTTCACCTGATTCATATAACAAACGAAGTAAATTCAAATCGATAAGAAAATTTTGACCAAGACGTGTTTGCGGTTTAATACCAACCGCCTCAAATTTTTTCATCAAGTACGATCTTGTCTGACGATTATCTGCTAGTGATTTAATGTTCATTATTTTTTGTAAACATTTTTTGGATCAAAAATAGGTTCACCGATAATTTCGTATCCTTCAGGATTAATTTGTGTATCGGCATCGGTAATAATTTTGCGAAAGAAACAACTCTTATAGCCTTCGTGACAAGCTGCTCCGCCGACTTGATCAACGCGAATTAGAATTGTATCAGTATCGCAATCGAGAAAAATTGATTTTACATTTTGTACATTTCCGCTTTCTTCGCCTTTACGCCAAAGTTTATTTCTGCTGCGGCTATAATATACAGCTTTACCTGTTTTTAGGGTTTCGTCGTAAGCTTCTTCATTCATATATGCGAGCATTAAAACGTCGCTGCTTTTGTCATCTTGTGCAATTACCGGCACAAGTCCGTTACATTTTTTGAAATCGGGTCTCAACATTTTTTTAATTGGTTTATATTTTTAATTGGTTTGAAAGTTTTAAGTTGTTCTCATTTTAATTTTCAGTTCAAGCCGACAAAAATCATAGTGAGAGTTAGGTTATATATAGTGTGAGTTGTATCCTGTGAATTGTGCCGTGCGAGTTGTACCGTGCTAGTTATATATAGTATGAGTTGTATCCTGAACATGCTCTTGTTTGCTGAATTTCATAATACGAGTTGCGTATATTACCAAAAAAACAAATAATGACAAGATAACATATAAGAATTGCTAATTCATTTAGACTTAAAATTTCGTAATATATCGGTGAAATTTTATCAGAGGTATCAAGTTAATTTTTAACGAGCCTTATTTTTAACTGTAATATATCAGCGGAATAATTGTTTTCGTTTTTTGGTTGTTTACGAATTTTAAATTATCAATCACATACCTGTTAAGTCCCGCTGGGACGACACTTAATTAGCTACTTCCTTATGCTGGAGCATACAATTAATAAAGTGTCGTCCCTAGCGGGACTTGGATATGTTTATAGCGTTGATCCGTAAGCTAAAGCATACGGTTAATAAAGTGTCGTCCCTAGCGGGACTTCTTGATAGTTAATTCCTTTTCGTGTATTTCGTGTTTAAAAATTACAAAAAATTTGAAAAACAATTATTCCACTGATATATTACAAATAAACGAAAATTGTCATCAGACGATTTATTTTTGCAGCATTTTTTGCATTGTTTGACTGGCGGTGATTATTCTAAAGGTTAATTAGTATATTGAATGTTTCTTTTATTTCAAGTTGACCTCCAGCAGACTTCTTGATTTTTTGGTGATGTCTTGCAAGGTTATTGAAGAGTAAGAAAAGATTATTTTTTTGAGATTTTGAGATTACGAAACACACAAAAATTTTTATTTCATTTTTTTTGACAAGATAAACAGGATTACAGGATTTACAAGATAGCGGTTTGTCCGCATTTATTTTTTCAAACACAAAACACACGAAAAACACAAAACACACGAAAATCATATACAACTCCTTTTCGTGCTTTTCGTGAATTTTTGTGTGTTTCGTGTTTAAAAAATTTTCGTAAAATTTCTCAAAGGTTTCGAGTTTATTTATTGTAACAAAAAATGAATTTTCAATCGCAAGACGTCCATTACAACAAAAAGATATTTTCAAAACTATTCTTGTTGCACATTCTTATTATCTTTTGGAGATTCACCAAAAATTAAGAATATGATTAAAAATATAGCAATGAATAAAGCCGGAATTGTGAAAATATTTTTCCACCCTATCGCTTGTGCTGCAAGCCAGTCTTTGCGAGTCAACGAATAATCCAACTTGCCCGAAGTAATTTTTTCACAGATTTTTTTCAAATCGGACTTCTTATACTGTACAGTAACAACAATTTCTCTCTTATTTTCACCATACTTTATTTTTACACCATCCTGAATCAACTCACTTTCATTCAACGAATCAATTAGCTCCGCCGATAACGGTTGATTTTTCAATAACTTACCAAGATCAATACTTCGCAAATTACTGGTGTCTTTGATTCCCATTAACTTCTTTGTCTGCGCAACCAGATCAAGATACTGAATCCAACTATCTTCCGCATCATTCCAATTCGGTATCGGTACAGGTACTTCTTCTTGAGGCTGCAAAACAGATTTCAAATCAACATGACTGGCACTCTGCAATTGATCAACCGACACAACAGCATTTGCTGCCACAGGCTGATTATATTTCGCTAACGGCGGATAAATTTGCGCACCCAAAACTTGCCCAACTCCAAGCATTAAAAATATCATCATACTCTGAACACTCGCCTTGAGATGTTCCGGTGCTTTCTTCTCTGCATACATGTACGCTCCGACATAAAGAAAACTATAACTAAATCCATGAAATAATAATCCAATCACAGAAAATACGAAATCATAGTCCGGCGCAACACCATACCCCGGTAACGCAAAAAAGATATAACGTCCGCACCACGCAAACATCCCAAGAAGTAATACAGCCTTCAAACCAATTTTTATCACAATGTACGACAGCGCAGTCATAAAAAATATTTCCGAAAATTGATTTAACGTTCCCAGCGCAACCGGAGACGGATAGCCCATCTGCGATAAATAAGGAGTCTGAACAACAAAATAAAAACCGCACGCTGGAATACTCGCACAAAATACACAAATAGCAAATAGTGCAAAAGCTGGGTCTTTGAATAACTTGAAAGCGTCCAGTCCAAACGTTGTAACAAGAAAATTACGCTTGACACCATTACCCGGCTCCGCTCCCTTAGGCGGTGTATTCGGTAACGTCAGACTGTAAATCGCAAGGAAAATACTGAATCCGCCCCCGACGAAAAAGAAGTTATACGATTTCTCTCCCCCAAATACCGCTGCAATCAAAAGACACGAAATAATCCAACCAATAGTTCCGAATACAAAAACATGAGGTCCCATATTCGAATTAGGAAGACTCTTAAATACTACTGAATTAAGCAAACCTTGCGTCGGCATATAAAAAATACCTGACAACAATAATAAAATCATCAGTAACGGAAACGTCGCCTGACCCGTATGACAAAGATATCCGCATATCAACAACGCTATTCCGCTCAAAAAATGTAATACAGATATTACATTCTGCGCTGGAAAATAACGGTCGGCAAGAGGTCCAATGAAAAGCGGTCCTATTATTGCACCAAACGGAATTGCACAATATAACCACGCAACTTCATTACTGGTAAAATTCAACGAACTCCCCGCAAAAACGCTAAGCGTACCAGCCCAAGCCGCCCAAATTGCAAACTCGCAAAAATACGCAATACGAAGCCGCAAATACACAAACGGCACTACATTATTCTCGGTCATTTTTTTACTTCCTTTCAATTTTTAATCTAAAATTTTTAATCCTTCTGTACTCTATTACACTTTATACTGCTCTTGTTTTAGATTCCGCAATTCAAAATTTCAAAAAACATAAATTAATTAAAATCAGTTTCCGAAAATTAAAAATCTAAAAAGCTAAGCAACTCGATAAACAATCCATAAAGTACATTCGGAATTATCAACAAATATTCTGCTTATCTACAAAATAAACAGAAACCAATTAATTACTAATTGCTAAAATTCAAAAACAAAACAAATCAAATCATATATTGTCAGAATCTTAAACAATTACAAAAGAGGGACGATTTTCGCACATCCTAAAATTATATGCAAGAGACCCATTTTAAATTACACTCCCTCAAACTATATCAGCGGAATTTTTGTTTTGCAATTTTTTTAGGTTTATAAATTTTACAACTAACCTTATTTTCAACCTTATTTTTTCCGAAACAAAACAACCTTAGCAGCAATGAATCTCCCCAAAAAACAAAACCTTATTATCTTATTGTTGAAAAAAGAATTTGCTAATAAGGTAATAAGGTTTGTGCGGGATGGTCTCGTCGGCTGCTAAGGTTGTTTAGTTCGGAAAAATATGGTGAAAAATAAGATTGGTTAAAAATGAATTTAAAACATCTGAAAAAATTTTTCGTGTGTTTCATATTTAAAAAATAAATGCGAACTAATCACTAATATTGAGACAATATCCGATCGCCCTTTCAGAGCGATTCTAGTTTTATCCGTGAACGGTCACCTTTTTCGTTACAAAAAATAAAACCGAATTTTAAAGTACAATGAATAATATCACAAAATACTATTCATAAATAATCAAAAGAAAACAGAACGAGCTTGATTCTTAATTTCACTCGATGCCGTGAACGGAATACGCGTAGTATAACCGGCTCTTGCTGCAACTATCATCTTTGTCGGCCATGCAAAAATATCTTGATTCCATCGCATTACGGTGTCATTGTAAACTTCCCTCGCTGCCGTGATTTCACATTGTAAATAATTATTCTGCCTCATTGCATCGGCAATTACAGCATGTGCCTGTAAGTTCGGATACTGCTCTACCGATATCTTCAATCCGCTCGTAATCGCATCCAACTGATCCGCAATTTTAGAACGATTGCTTTCATTCACCTTCGTTCCGCTACGTAATTCTGCAACACCTTTCATTACATCTTTGTCTAAATCAACAGCTTTAGCAACAAGAGCAGCTGCATTTTGTAATATCTTTACCCGCTGCTCAAGATAATTATCTATCTGCGACGCATCATGTTGAATCTTCTGCTGCAACTGCCGCAAATAATTCTGCGCCCCTATTTTCATAAATAGAAAAATTAGACCGGGAATAATTCCTAAAATCCAAAGTACTACCTCAAAAATAAAAGAACCAACTCCAACTTGTACCGGTAACTGCTTTTCAATTACGTTAATATCTCGACCCGCAACATTAATAACGGGATTCATTTCATCTAATTCATTTGGCATTTTTTTAAAAGTTAAAAGTTAATAGTTAAAAGTTAAAAGTTAAAAAATAAAAGTTGAACAATACATATCATAGATTGTTAAACTACTCTCGTTTTAAATTCTGGTTATCACTGCCCGCTTGTCTATCGGAAAACTGGTTTTAGAAATTGTCTATATTTTTTGTCGCACTCTGATTCGGTACGGTTTTTTTGGGTTCGTCAACAGGAATTAAAGGTACAAAATATTTCGAAAAAGGAGTCAACGGAATAATCGGCGCAGCATCCGAAGCAAAAATAGATAACACACTATGATAAGAAATTAACTTGCCGCTCCCATCAGGAAGTGATACCGCCATCGGTTGCGTCTGAATACCATCCCCCGAATTTACCATAAATACATTTCCAGTATCTTCAACCCAAAAAATTACGCCGTCATGCTGCAGCCTATAATTAAAAATACATCGCGTAAACGGATACTCCGCACGAGGAGAATCCAAAAGCGCCGCAGGTAACACGGTCAACGAAAATCTATCAACGATTCGATGAAATAATCCCCGCTCAATAACTCCATCGACAACATCAATCCAACCATTTGCCTGCAATCTGCCTCCGCCTAAAAGAGCTTCATTTACACGAAGTCCCTTAATCTGTCCGCTTAATAAATACGGCATATTACCATCTACAATTTGTTCTATCTCAATGTCATTAAAAAATACATTCTGTAAACTATACACCCACTCTGATCTATCGCCTCCCTCAAAGTGTTCAATTTCCGCAGTTATCTCACCACTCACCCGCGACGGATATTGACCCAAAATACGAAACGGTGAACAAAATATAGCAATAAACTCACACGGTAACGGCATGTTGCCTGTCTTTAACGTTACAGATAAATTACGCGAATTACGGCGTCTCGCAATAATAATATGCTCACGCTCGGTTTCTGAAACTCTCGGTATAAAAAAACTCCACTCTGAACGAATCGCCGATTCTGTCTGATAAAAATTACCCGCAACAAAACGTATCTTAAAACGTTTCAAACTCGTCGCAAGAACATCAATCTCATCAAACTTAATAAGAATCGGCTTGCTCGAAAATATTTCCATCCGCGACAATAACTCGTGAAAACATTCACGCAATTCAACCGCATTGTCAACATTATCAACTTTATTAACCTTGTCAACATTATCAACATTATCAACCTTGTCAACATTATCAACGTTATCAATATCAATTTTATCACCGCCGCTATTAAAATCTCCGGCACTGCTTGAACCGCCGCTAATATCAATTAAAGACTTCGTAACCGAAATATGCCAAAAACCGTCGTCATCATCACCGATATTCAAAATATACTTTATCGATCCCCAAATTCCTTTCGCCGTACTCTTGTTATTCAACTTAACCGAATTTTTAACTGCATCTTGAAAACTAATAACTCCAGGAAATAATTGATTCCGATTCGTTTTAGAATCACCGGTGCTGCTATTAATACCGCCGGTGCCGCCTGAAATGTAAATCAAATCTACTTCCGATGCAGCAAAAAATAACTTTGATGAGTCCGCTCCAAACAACCGTACATTTTTTAATCTTATATGATTCGACTTGCGATATTCAACAGCTCCAATTTTCCAAGATAATCCTGTTGCTAGAGCCGCCGCCCGCTCATACTTGTCAACATTAGAAGGTAACTTGCGCACGATAATTCCAGCCGCTATCAACAAAGTCAATAACGGTCCCATCACAAAAAATATCAAAACCGAAATAAATTTACGTGTGTTCTCGTGCAATTTGACAAAAATTTTGTAACCTTCGCAGCCAATAAAATTTTTTGCGTACAGTTACATGATATTAATTATTTATACTTGACATTACTAACATTTCCAGAATTATCATTATCAGAAAAAATCTGAAACGCACTCATTAACGTTGCTGCTAAAACATTTTCAACAACAACACTAGCAGCCGGCACCGCACAAACATCGCTGCGTTCATAAGTTGCCTGTTTCGGTTGTTTCGTGTTCCAATCAATTGAATCAAGCGGTTTACGCATTGTCGGAATAGGTTTCATTGCACACCTTACCACAATAGTTTCACCGTTTGATATTCCGCCTTCTATTCCTCCGGCGTTATTTGTCCTTCTTACAAATCCGCGATTTGCATTGCCCGCTTTTGAAATATCATACTCAATCGGATCATGCACTTTTGAACCTGTAATTTTTGTAACGTTAAATCCAAGTCCGATTTCAACACCTTTAACCGCTTGAATAGACATTATACTTTTTGCAATGTCACCGTCTAACTTTTGGTCCCATTGCGTGTGCGACCCCAATCCAATCGGAACACCAAACGCACGAGCTTCAATCAATCCGCCTACAGAATCACCCTCTTCCGACGTTTTATCAATTAATTTTTTTAACTTAATCTCCCACTGCTCCGATTCCGAATCAGACCTTACAATATAAAATTCACTTCGATTCCGGCGGCGTAAAAGTTCGTTAAAGTCGAGAGAATCAATTTCACGATTAAAATTTTGTATCTGAAATTCAGTCAAACTTGAATCCGAATCACCAATACTACGCACAAATCCGATAACAGTAATTCCCTTCGATTTTAAGAATTGTTTCGCTAAAGCTCCGGCAGCGACACGAGCAGCTGTTTCTCTCGCGCTTGCCCGTTCCATTATCGGTCGAATAGGTAATCCGAATTTTATTGCACCGGCTAAATCGACATGACCGGGTCGAGGATTCGTAATCTCCGGTGCCGAATCGATACGGCTGTCTTTATTTTTTATCCATAACGTCAGCGGCGCACCGGTAGTTTGACCGCGCCAAATTCCTGTCAAAATTTCGACACTATCCGTTTCTATCGCTTGACGGCCGCCGCGGCCATAACCGCCTTGACGACGACGTAACTCCGCATTTATCGACTCTACATCTATCGTAAATCCCGCAGGAAAATTTTCGATAAACGCCAAAAGACCGCTGCCGTGTGATTCACCCGCCGTTTTATAATTCATCGTATTTAATAATTTTCATAAAATTAATTTATAGTAATTTCGTAACAGTATTTCAGTGAAAAAAATTTGTTTTTCAATTTTTTTTTTGAGAGTTATGAATTTTAAAAAATATGTTAGTTTTAAAATTCATAATTCAAAAAAAAGTTAAAAATAAAAATTCTACTCTGACTATATTACAAATATTCCGCATGCTTTTTATGCAAATCAGTGTATGTTGTCAGGATGATACATACGGTTAAAGATCGAAGGGTCTGTACTATCGGCATTATAATTGACATGATTTTCTTCCGCTGTATTATCAGGAATATTGTAATCAGTTGTAGTCTTTATTGGATTCATAATTAAACTTTTGTTGTTTGTTTTTTCTGTCGGCGGAAAATTTGACTTCGTCGGCTGTGCTGTAGTTTGAACGTTTAACGAATCAGTATTGTGATTTTTTGTAACGTTATTTGAAAACGAATTTTTATTGTTCGTCCGATTTTGTAAATCAACAACATCTTGGAAACTTGCCGGCAAATTGGCTGCTAGATCCGGTTTCGTGTTTTCGTATTTTGCCGAAGAATTATCTGCTGTGTTAAACTCTGCGGTAATATATGTATCGGCAGTATTACTAGAATGCGGAACAGTTTTAATGTTTGTAAATAAATGTGCAAACTCGCTGTTTCTGATCAAGGGCATATTTTTCGCAGCAAGTTGAATCCATTCGACTATTTTATTGTATTCGTCAGATTCAACATTGAAAGGCGGTGTATAAGTTGCATGAGGAATAACAATAAAATTCAACAAATTACTTTTCATCGGAAATTCTAAATCGATATATTGAAGACAAGTTTTCAAATTTTCATGAGAATTTTTTGATGTCAATTTACCCGTAATATTTGGAGTAAGTATAAATTTTTGTGTAACGTAAATTCGTCTGTTATCTTTTGGCGGCGAGTGACAACTCTGGCAGTTTTTTATCAAAATAGGTTGAACATGCTGTTGGAATTTGTATGATAGATTCTTCGCCGCATTGATATGATTACTGTTATTACTATTCCAAATATTAGAGTTATCTATTGAGACAACATTAGATTCTTTCGTGTTTGATATATTGTTATCCGATTTATTATTTTCTGCGATAATTTTTTTAACAGAAATAATACGTTGTCTGATTATATCGGCGGTAATGTTATCGTTAGTAATCAACAGAGCGTTTTCGTACTCAGATATTGCTTCGTTAAAAAAATTACATGAAACGCACCATTCGGCGAATCGCATTAAGCCGATATTATTCGTTGGATTCTGTTGTGTCCTTCTGTAATTGTAAACTTCTTTACGCGACAAACCGACAAAAGATACATTTTGCGACGGAATTTTGACATTACCATAACTCGTTTTAATATCGTAAGTCTTACCGTCGTGTTTCGCAATACCTTCAATAATATAATTCGTATTGAGCAAATAATATTGTACAGCTGAATTATTGTTACAATTATTATTATTCGATTCAGTATTGGACAAATTGTTAGCGGTTTCATTATTTTTAGTCAGATTGAATTGCGGATTGAAATTTGAAGTATGATTTGAATGATTAGTATTAGTATTAAAGTTAGAATTAGAATCAGTGTTAAAGTTAGAATTTGCATTAGTCGAATTTGCGGAGTAGTTTTGCAAAGTATCCGCGTTGTGTTTGACTGAATTATAATTCCGCATTTCGGTCGAATCCTGAGAATACAGACTCGTTACCGAAATCGATATCGTAATAATCAAATTAAAAATCAAAATCGTAATGAAAAATTTTTGATGTATCATAACAAATGTTGTTATATTGCTCTCGTTTTAATAATTAAAGGACGCAAGTCTAAAGATCATACATACTCTTATTGCTGTTGTTCTTTCAGGGCGATTTTAGTTTAAAACGAATACCGAAATTTAAAGTGTGAAAAGTATATAAAAGTTATTGTTTACGCATTATGTATCGAAAATTCAAGTTAGAGCGGGTTTAATAAGTTTAATTTGTAACTATTCGGTCGAGTTATTTTTTCCGATTATTTTCTCTTTTTGTAATTTTCCCGAATAACAATTGAATAGCCGATAATGCGAATAATGCAAAAAAAACGGATCCGTGTCAATGGGATTTTTTAAAAAACTAATTATTAAAGAAGTCTGAATTAAATTCTGCGCAGCAATTATCAGTTTCCCAGAATTTTACTGATACGACCGGCAATTTTAGAGATTCACAACGATTAAATATTATTCGGGCAAGATTCTCTGCCGTTGGGTTATCGGACAGAATATAAACGGGTTCATTATATTGTAACAATAATTTCACCAGCGGGTCTTTCTCGCAAAGAATTACACGGTGATCTAAATTATCATTGATCCATTCACCTATTATTTTTTTGATTTTAGTGAAATCTAATAGCATTCCGTTATCGTCCAATTTCGGACTACGCAGAGTAATTTTGACTCTTGCATTATGTCCGTGCAAGTGAGAACATTTGCCGTCGTAGTTCAAAAGACGATGACCATAACAAAACGAAAAATTACGTGAAATTGTAAACATTAAAGCAATTAAAAAATAAAATCAAAATTTCAAAGTTACGAAAATTATGAAAAATATAAAAAAGTATAAAAGTATAAATGTCCCATTAACAGCCGATTCAGGAATTAAACATTTAATTTAATATTTATCGAAATTTTAATCTGATTTGAATAATATTAATTTCATCTTTGAAATATTTTCACACAAAACACTGAATATTTATTCTATATTATTCGTCCGAATTTCAAATTGATTTTAGAATGTCTTACAAAATTTAAGTTGCAATTAAAAAAAATATAATAAATTGTAAGAAAAAAATTTCAACATTTAGATTATTCGTAATACCTTGAATTTTAAGGTCGAAACGTATTTTTTTGTAATTATCTATTGCGAAAAAAATCTTTTGTTGAATAAAAAATTTTGGGTGTAGTCTTGCCAGCTGCTTGTTGTTTGCTAGAATAGAAACAGTTTTTGTAGTAACTGCGATCTACAAACAAATTGTACAAACTGTGTAAAGTATATCAATATCATGTATTATTTTCAATCAGACAAAATTTTGACGGTACTAGCGCCGGCTAAATTGAATCTATTTTTTGAAGTGCATGGGAAACGTTCCGATGGTTTTCATGAAATAACATCGCTTGCGGTTCCAATTAGACTTTTTGATATGCTGACATTCGAAATTGAACCGCAACTAGATAACGGAAAGATCAAATTTTCCTGTCTTGGCGGAAAAGAAGACGTTCCACAGGATGCTGACAATATTGTAGTTCGAGCATTAGAAATGTTTCGGAAGCGATACGGAATTACACAAGGAATAAAAGTCAATTTATTTAAACGTATTCCATCGCAATCAGGACTTGGCGGCGGATCAAGCGATGCGGCATCCGCATTGTTTGCAGCCCATAAATTATGGTTGCCGTCAATCTCGATAACAGATCTGATTCCGCTTGCTGCAGAAATCGGCAGCGACTGCCCGTTATTTTTGTACAATAATGCGGTAATCGCCCGCGGACGTGGTGAAAAAATTGAAACAGTAACGCGAATGCCTAAATTGTACTTTGTGTTATTCAAACCGGCAGACGGTTTATCAACCGCCGCCGTTTACGCAAAGTGCATGAAAACACACGACAAAAAATTTCGTGATGTCCTCGAAATATCAAAATCACTAGAAAAAGGTGACTTGATACAAATAGGTAAACAGTTGTTTAATCGACTAGAATATACAGCATCAGAAATTTGGAGCCGTTTCAATGAAATCAAATGCCGTCTTGAACAATTTGACTGTATCACGGTAAGAATGAGCGGGAGTGGAACAGCGTTTTATGGTTTATGCCGTAACGCTAAACATTCAAGACATGTTGCCGCAAAATTACGTCATTGTTTAAGTGAAAATGAGACTGTTTACAACGTCGAAAGTTGAAAATAGTATATTGTGTGTATGTTTAACAAATGCCGATAACAAGGCGAAACCAGTTTAAAAACTTAAAAGCATCATGGAAATTACTGAAATCCGCATAAAATTGATGGAAGAGCCGGGAGAACGGCTCCTAGCTTTTTGCTCAATTACATTCGATAATTGTTTCGTAGTTAGAGACTTGAAAATTATCGACGGAATTAACGGACCGTTCGTAGCAATGCCGTCACGAAAATTGACAGTGCGTTGTCCAACGTGTCGATGTAAAAATTATCTGAGAGCATCTTATTGCAATCAGTGCGGTCATAGATTGGACGAGATTCCAATTCATGACATAAGAGACGAAACAGGACGGGCAAAGCTTTACGCAGATGTCGCTCATCCGATTAATACAGCTTGCCGTGAAATGATACAGAATCGCGTGATTCAATCATATAACGAAGAGCTGGAAAAATCGAAAATGCCCGGTTACGTGTCGTCTTATTCAGATTTCACCGATTCAGGTGAAGAGGGTACAGATTATACGCCTAATCAAGCCTCAGGAAACAACCCGCATCAAAATACAAACGAAGCGCGGCGAGCCAAACCTGTACCACAACCGCAACCCGTAACACAAGAAGAAAACAGTTTTGGTAAAGGTGTATTCTAAAATTACTTAAATTTAATTTCGATAATCGGGTCAGGTTACGATTTTGATCCTATCGTGTTACCGAAATTGTTTAAGTAGAAATATATATAGAAATATATATAGAATACCCGAACCCGCACTAAATTATGATTCCGTACGAATTGTATCATTATAGAAATGCCGATTCTTGTTTTTAGAAAATGAAATATCAAAACAGATTTATATAAATACGCCGTACTTTGAATTTTTACCGCATAAAAGCGTAAAAGTTTGATTTGTAATAAAAATACGCAAAGATGACTTTAATCGAAAATTCAAGTAAGAGCAATTTATAATTAATCGAAATATATTAATTTCGTAACAAAAAAACAGGCCGTTGAAATTGTAATATACAAGTAAATACGGATAATTCATAAAGTGCTTTGGTAAAATTTAATCAAGACGAGTTGTACCGAATGATTCTGAAATCGTGTTTAATAGTGTGATATTAAACTGAATATTAAGAATCAACGTATTACAAATTACTTTGTACGGTACAACTCGTCGATTTTATTTTGTATTTCATTTATTTTGTTTTATCTTATCTTATTTTTTTTATTTTTTGTGAGTAGCAAAATGTACAGTGCGTTGACGAAAATATAAATGTGAGCAATTTAATAATTTCTACTTGCAACTTTGAGGAGAGAAAATCAAGTGGAAGCGGACACAGAAGAATTAGCGCGTTTTAGACGGCAGACTCTTTCTTGCTGGTATCTTACCGGTGCGACGGCGAGCGGTAAAAGCCGAATAGGTATCGCGCTTGCACGCCGAATCGATGCGGAGATAATATCTCTTGACTCGATGACAGTTTATCGTGAAATGGATATCGGAACATCAAAGGTAATGCCCGAAGCAAGATTGGGAATACCGCATCACATGATAGATGTCGTTGACCCAAGTGTAGAGTATTCTCTTGCACAGTACGTAAATGCAGCAAGAGATAAAATTGATGAAATTCAGCTGCGCGGCAAGAAGGTTTTATTTGTCGGCGGTACACCGTTGTATTTGAAAGCGATGCTGCGGGGAATTTTTGAAGGTCCTGCGGCAGATAACGAATTTAGAACACAATTACTGCGTAAAGTAGAAGGACGGCCTGCCGGATATCTACACAATATACTTAAAAAAATTGATGCCGAATCCGCAAAACGTTTACATCCAAATGACACAAAAAGAATCGTCAGAGCATTAGAAGTATATGAATTGACAGGCAAGCCGATTAGTTCTTTCCAAAAACAATTTGATGCCGGTACAGATGCATCGCAATGTCATGTTTACGTCTTGCAAACGCCGCGGGATATTCTCTACACAAAAATCGATAAAAGAGTTGACAGAATGATCTATGATGGATTCTTGGATGAAGTCGTATATTTAAAAGAACGCAAACAACCTGTAAGTAAAACAGCAAAACAAGCTCTAGGATACAAAGAGTTATTCGACTATCTTGATTCAAAATTAAAATATGGTGAAGCGGTAAATTTAATTAAACAAAATACTAGACATTTTGCTAAACATCAGGAAACATGGTTTAAAAGTCTATGTGAATGCCGATTCACGCCGTCTGAAAAACCACAATTCGATATAGACGGTGAATTAGTTGACGATCTAGAAAACGAAAACACCGCACAAGATGAAAATGACGAAAACTTAGAAGAATAATTTCAAATAATTTTCGTTGATTCGCCGGATGCACAAAATCTAATTGTCTAGTGTAATAAAATGAAACGAAAAAAGACAAAAAAAACATAAAAGTAAGAGTTAAAAATCTTGCGGCACAAAAGAAAAAATCTCGAAACAGACTAATCTGTAACGTAATATATCTGTTGAGTTTTTGTTTTTTAACTTTTTGCGGTTATGAATTTGAAAAACAAAAATTCCAGTAATAGATTAAAGACTAAAATTAAAACGGGAACTGTTTATACTAACATTAAAACTCATGTACAATTCATTAACTCTTATTGCGTTGATTCCGTTAATGGGACCCGAAATAGCAGCCCAATCGGAATTGAATCCTACACAAACAAATATCGTAACGAATAATCAATACGTTCAACCGACAGATAAAATCCCGCTGCCCGCTAATTCTTTTGCGGTACCTTTATCAACGCCGAACTCAACACAATCATTAATATCAGCAGCAAAAAACACTGATACTGATAATACGAATAACATTATCGCTGCAAACAATTTTAAAGAAAATGTTCTTTCAGCGTCAAATCAAGTTGTAACATCTTCAAACGGCGTCAACGAGTTGACAACAGACGGCATACTCGAAATACCAAAACGAAATCAAATTATTCTAGCAGCTCCTTGTAGTGCGGTTCTGATGCACTTGAAAACTATACAAGATCACAATAAAGAATTACATATTGTCGAAGGAATGTACGTAAAGAAAGGTCAAATTCTAGGAAAATTTGATGACCGAACTTTGCAAAATCAATTACGTATAGACGAAGCTCAACTTAATGTTGCTATTGCGGCTGAAGAAAAAATTATCGAAATTGAATATGCCGCACGTACTCTTCAAGTTGCAATAACAAAATTAAATACTCTTAAAGAGGTAAACAAACAACATCCGGGTACAATTCCAGCAATGGAAATTTTACTAGCGGAACACGAAAAATTACAAGCTGAAGCTAATCTTAATTTGTGCAAATACACAATCGAACATGAACGAAAAGAAGAAACAAATGTAAAAAGACAAACTGTAGAAGCAACAAAAACAAATATACAAATTCGTCAACTTGTTTCGCCTATCGACGGTATAATTACAAAAATTGAACACGCCGAAGGTGAATATATTAGAGAAGGCGAACCCGTTTTGGAAATCACGCAGCTAGATACTTTGAGAGCTTTGTGTCAAGTAAATGCTGGACACTGTTCGCAAAGCCGGCTTGAAGGCGAAGGCGTTACTATAATCGTGCAAAAAAAGAATGATACCGAAACTTTTTCAGGAAAAATTATTTTCATTAATCCAAAAATTATAACATCGTCCAATACATACGAAATATTCGTTGAAATAAAAAATCAAAAAGTAGGAAACAGTTGGAAATTACTGCCGGGAACTCAAATCACTACAAAAATAAAATTGTAGTAATATATCGGTGAAATCTCTCAAAGGTTTCAAGTTTATTTTTTCACCAATTTTCATCAACCTCATTACCTCATTAACAAATCATTTTGTTAAGAAAATTAGGTAAAAATGAGATTAGTTTTCAATTCATAACACAAAAAAATTGAAAACAAATATTCCGCTGATATATTACAATTGTTGTAATTTTCAGGTTCTTAATATTCGTAAATTTTCTTTATTGGAATTTAATCAACCCAAATAATCATGTCAATACTTTCGTGGAATGAAATTCGTTCTCGTGCTTCGTCGTTT
>JAITKS010000023.1 GCA_031278315.1 Planctomycetaceae bacterium
TGAGTACGCTAATTGTTTTTCATTTTCGCCTAACTCTGTGTTTCTTGCAGCAGTTACATAAGCTGCAATTCCGGCTTTTCGTTTGAGAGATTTAATAATCGTTACAGAAATTCTAAAATAGACAAATGAGAACCGTTTCAAAATTTGTGCGACAAAATTTAGCACGTGGAATATTTTTTTTGACAGGATTATAGGATTGCAGGATTTACAGGATTGTGTTTAGTTCGTATGCGGAAATTGTCACGGATTATAAGTTCAAATCACTAATCAACTAAGTGATGGTTTCAAGTTTTGATTCTTTTAATTTATTATTTAAAAATCCTGTCAATCTTGTAATCCTGTAATCCTGTAATCCTGTCAAAAAAACATCTAAAAATGCGGTCGAGACGACCGCGTTACCAATAACAATAAATTATCCCGCTGAATATATTACAATTTTTCGAGTTGCTCTTTTGTTTGTGTTTTTTATTTTATGGTAATGTAATACTTTCGCCTCCGTTTGCGGTACCGATTGCTTTTAATAGTTCGGGAGGTGTGTCGTTTGGTAACCATCTTGTTGAGCCGTCCCAAAAGCCGCAATTTGTATCTATATCTAATCCGTTTCCTACAACTCCGTCTTTATTATTTATACCTTTCATTAAATCTTGTAACGTAATATTTGCCTTCGGGTCCATCCAACAAAAAGGTTCTTTTACTTCGATAACAGCAATCGTATTGCTTATTCCATCTAGTATATCACTAAAACTACCGCCCGTATTCGGCAGTTGACCTTCAATCCTAACGTAATTACATCTTTTATTCAGGTCTTTACTTTTTGTATTCAAACAAAGATATGGCGGAACGATTACTTTATGAAATTGCTTATTATATTCGCTGTCCCAAGGTTCGTTTAGTCTGATTTTTGAGTATAAATCAACTTGTCCTAAAAACGGTAAAATCAAAACCCGCCAACTATGTAACGGTTTACCTGTGGTTTTGTCAACTGTATAAATCGGCGGCAGTTTATTATATGTGTCATGGTACTTATGAAATGCTAATATAATAGAACGCATATTATTGGCTCCCTGCATTCGTCTAGCACTTGCACGCGCTGCTTGTATTGCCGGTAAAAGCAGTCCCGAAGTAAATCCTACAGTTGCAACGAAATTATTAACATTCTTAACGTTAATATCAGCCGATAATACAAGACGATCTCCCTTTACAACAGGTAAATTTGAACGTAATAAACCGCCGATAAATTCACATGACAACATTATTGGTACACTAAAATCAACATTACTGTCAGCAGCCTCCGCAGCTTTTGCTGCTGCTGTAGTTTTTAAAAGGAAAATAGCGTTGTCTATTAAACCTTCAAGTACGTTGCGTAAAAAAATAGCGTCTTTTTCTTTTGGTGTTTTAATTGTGAATTGAAAACTTTCAATTTTCGATTCCGATACAAAACGCCCTAATGATACCGACATTGAAATCCAGTCTATTTTGTTTATTGCAAATGTAATCATGTTTTGAATTGGTTTCGGTAAAACAGTTTCGTTCAACGGCATTGTTTTTAACTCTTTACGCAGCTGTTCTGAAATAGTAAACGCAATTTTAATTTCGTCACCTTTCATCTCTTTCAAGACTTGATTTATAGGAAAATCTTTTGACAATTTTATATTCATTACACGTTCCGCTATTTTTTTATTTGATTGATCAGAATGAATATTTTCAACTTGCATGTAGAAAATCAGAAAACCGCTTGCCTGAAAATAAGATATTGGAACTTCAACACTCCAATTAAGCAACTCCAGAAGTGTTGTTAAGTTTTTTTCCGTTTTATTTTTCCAACGAATTGCAAACAACGGCTGAAAATTTCTCCCGCCGCATAAGCTAGGGTCGATAATTATTGCCAACTCGCGGATACCTAATTCTTTCGTTATACGATCAAAAACCGGACGAACAAATTTATTGAAATTTGTCAACTCGCTATCAAGCTCATCTATCGTTGATTTGAGTGACTTATCATCAAACTTTAAGTCTTTAAAAAAACTTTCCGCCAATTTTATATAGTGAGATTTTAATCTGTCGAGTTCCAATTTATGAAAATCGACATGAATAAACGCAATACATTTGTCCGAAATTAACGGCGCAAATGTTTCTTGTGCTGCAATAAAATTTGCCGACAAAACAAAAAATACCGCCGCCGAAATTAAAACTAATTCCGATACAATTCTAGTTTGAAATAATTTTTGTAACATTTTCTTACCTATTCTTACCTATAATTTTAATTGTTGAAATTGTAAAATTTAATTTACCTTTTGAGTTAATAAAAAACACATATTTTGATTTTTAGAAATTCACATTCTTATCGGCTGCTAATTACAAATGATTACTAATTTTTTTTCGTGAAAATTCGTGAATTATAAAAGCCGATAATCCGATCGCCCTTACAAGGCGATTTTAGCTTAAAACGAAAACCGAAATTTAAAGCGTGAAAAGTATATTGATGGAATTACGGTTCTAATACCGGCGGAATTTCATTGCCGTTTGCGGTACCGAATGCTTTTAGGAGTTCAATTGAAATACTGTCTTGTATCGTGTGTGCGCTGCCGTCCCAGAGACCGAAATTTATATTCCTGCCTAATCCATTTCCAATAATACTATCTTTTTGGTTTACGCCTTTCTCTAAATCTTTCAGTTTAATATTTGCTTTCGGGTCCATCCAGCAAAATGGTTCTTTTACTTCGATAACAGCAATCGTATTGCTTGTTCCGTCTGTTATATCACCAAAACTACCGCCCGTATTAGGCAGTTGATCTTCAATCCTAACGTAATTACATCTTTTATTCGGGTCTTTAATTTTTGTATAGCTGCAATAATATTGCGGAATGTTTACACTATGAAATTGTTTATTATATTCGCTGTCCCAAGATTCGTTTAGTCTGATTTTTGTGTATAAATCATATTGTTCTAAAAACGGTAAAATCAAAACTCGCCAGCTATGTAACGGTTTACGCGTGTTTTTGTCAACTGTATAAATCGGCGGCAGTTCTTTATATATGTCATGGTAATTATGAAATGCTAACACGATCTGCTTAATATTGTTAGTGCATGATATTCTTTGACTAGCACTTCTCGCCGCTTGTATCCCAGGTAGAATAGCAAGAATTCCTATCGACACCGGAACAATATCAATGTTAGTTTTGTCGTCAACCGTAATCGACAATACAAGACGATCACCTTTTACAGTAGGCAAATATGATCGTAATAAACCGTAGAATATTTCAATCGATAGTTTCGGTATTGTTTGTTTATTCAATACAGAACTAGGATATTTATCTTTTAAGTCAGTGCGAATATACTCAATAAAATTCTCAAATAAATTATGTAATTCAGTTGCGCTCTTTTTATTGGAAGCTTTAATTGTAATATGTAAGTTTTCACGTTTTGTATCAGATATCAATCGCCCTAACGACATTGATATAGAAACCCAATTAACTTTTTTATCTAACAAAAATTTAATTATTTTTTGAAACGGTTCACTTGTGTCGCCTTCTATTGGTTCTTTGGGGATTTTTTTAAGCGCTATGTCAGTGAGCGCAAAGGCGATTTTGATTTCTGCATCGTCATTTTCTTTCAATGCTTCGTAAATTGGACTGACTTTGATCGGCTTAAAATTTTTAATCAATTTAACCGCATTTTTAATGTGTTCATCCGAAAATGAATTACTAATGTCGAATAGCAAAAAATCACCCGCTTGAAAATAATAACATGTTTGCATCCCAGACAATTCAAATAAAGACAAAAGAGTTTTTAAGTTTTCTTCCGTTTTATTTTTCCAAGAAATCGCCAGCAACGGCGCAATATCTGTTTCGTTTTGCAAGGCGGGATCAATAATTATTGCCAACTCACTGATACCTAATTCTTTCGTTATACGATCAAAATTCGGACGGACTAATTTATCAATTTTGTCTGTCCCTCTGTTAAATTCGTACATCGTATTTTTGAAAGATTTGGCATCAAAATTCAGCTCTTTCAAAAAACTTTCAGCTGATTTCGATATGACAGATTTTAATCTGTCGAGTTCCAATTTATGAAAATCGACATGAATAAACGCAATACATTTGTCCGAAATTAACGGCTTAAACGTTTCTTGTGCAACAACCGGATTTCTTGACAAAACAAAAAATACCGCCGCCGAAACTAAAATCAACGCCGATACAATTACCGATTGAAATAATTTTTGTAACATTTTTTTACCTCTATTTAATTGTTGAAACTGTAAGTTTGTAATAAATCAGTAGAATTTTTGTTTTTTACTTTAACCCCAAAAAAACGTCTGAATTTTTACACGAAATGTTTATCCCTAATCAAAATAATTAAAAATAAAAATTACAATAAAAATTACAGAGAATTTGTTGCAAAAATATTGTAATAAAATATCCGCTGATTTATTACCCGAAATATAGAGATACAAAATATTGCGTCTCTACAGATTTTTTTCATTTATTCTTTTTATGTAAAAATAAAATCGAATTGCAAAATATGAAAAGTCATTATCAATTATTTTTATCATGTCTAACTCTGTCGTTGACTTCTTTGCGTTTGGCTTTGTTGAACCGTTCTAGCGTGCCGACTAAATAACCCGTAATTCGCCGAATTCGTTCAAACGGAATATCACCCTCTTCACGTCCGCATTGCGGGCATTTGTCTTTTATTACGCCCGTGTAACCGCAAACTGTATCCCGATCTACCGGATGATTTATCGAACCGTAAC
>JAITKS010000068.1 GCA_031278315.1 Planctomycetaceae bacterium
ATTGGTGCCGACTAGAATCATGCTATTAATTCCTTTTTCGTCTTGATTATTTAATATTTGAATAGGTCCGTTTGTGGTATCGAATACCATTACGGCATCTTCGAGATAAATTGCAGCTCCGATACCTGATTGAGTTGTGATCGGTTTTGTTAAAGGTGCTAAACTTGCGCTGCTTCCAACATTTGAAGCGGGAATTTGTTCAACGTAGTAGTAACTTTTATTATTTGTGATAGTAATATTTCCGCTTAACACTAGTCCGAGTGCTGTTCCTGTTCCGTCTCCTGTTACTGATATTGCGGCACCGTTTGCTGTAGTGGAGACATTGCTGAGAGTTAGTGCTTCACCGGCATTAACAATAATTTCTAGTTCTGCATTTTTTTCGACAACTATTCTATTTTGTGCGTTGATTGTTGCGTCGATAATTATTTTGTTATCTGTTCCGATTGCGGTGATACGTCCGGGCGAGTTAGCTTCATCGCGGTATGCTTCTTGATATTTACCGAAAGCGTCTTGAACGCCGAATATTATTGTTCCGCCGCCTTGACCGGCACCAAGATTTTCAAGTAATACACCTTGTTGAGCATCAATTGGAATATTAGTATAGAGTTCACCCGAACTATGAACGTAAACTTTACCGCTAGCTGTCAGCTGCTGTAATTGTGAGCTTTCGACTATGCGGATTGTACCGATATCGTCGCGGGTGATGGATTGTAATTCGAATCTTTTATTGTAAACTTCGAGTCCGCCGAATAGCATATTGTCTGCGTCGACCGTGATTATGTCGTTAGGTGTAGAATTGTTTAAAACGATAAGATTATCAGCTGTAATATTATTATTTGTCCAATCGGAGCCGTCCCATTGAATAACATTACCGAACACGGTACCTGAACGTAATTGTAATATTAGTTTCTCTTGTCTTATTACGGCAAGTGCGACACGGATATCGCTGGAAATCTCGTAATCTTCGTAATCGCTGTTGACTGCAACGTAATCTAGGGTTGCTCCGTGATATTTTATTATCCATGAATCATCTACTTGACTGATAAAGTCGGCTTCCATTATCGTGTATTTTGCCGGACCAATCCAATCGTCGAGATTAATTGTATTGACTCGCGTCTCATTGTTACCGAATATTATATCGCCGGTGACTATAATTTTATCGTTGACCGTTTTATTTTCGCTGTTCAATGCAATATCGATATTAAATTCCGCATCGTAAAAAGTCATATCACCGATAAATGTAAGAGTGCCGACTTCGGCTGGAAGCAGCGGGTCTTTAATTTTGGAGTTACCGACAATATGATTATCAGGTGAAAGAATTGTACTATCGGGACTAATAACGCCGACAATTTCTGTCTTATCGGCAGTAATTGTTCCGTTACCGGATAAAACTCCTTTATTACCAATAAACAATGAATTACCGGCATTAATTGAACTTTCTGTATTGTCTGTATAGTTAGCGATACGCATTACGCCGCCTTCTACTGTTATGCCGTTACGTAAAATATTTTCACCTCTAAACTGTACAAAGCTGTCGTTGTTGCTAAAGTTGATATTAATTGCAGCTTTATTGTTAGGATTCGCCGGATCAATTGGACGAATTGGATCATTGAAAAATACGCCGCCTGTGTTTATTCCGGTAAAGTTGATTATGGTGTTGCTTGTCGGGTCGTTTGGATTGATTGAATTGTTGTTAAATGAAATAGCGAGTCGTTCTTGTTCTAGTTCGCCTTGGGCATTGATATAGTTATAGTAATTATTGTCAAATAGTATGTCGCCGTTGGTAGTATCGAAATTGAGAATGTTGTTGCCGTTAAGATGAATAGCACCATAACCGAGAGTAGTATTATTGTAAGCTGGTGCGATGTTATCGATAAACGACAAGTTACCTTTAATATTAAGGTCAGATGACGAACCTAAAAAAAGCACGCCTGCATAAACGTCTGACCATTGCAATTGAAAATTCGTACCATTGCTGTAAGGTCCGCCGGAAACAACGGCAATAGTTGGATTGGGAACAAGGGTAATATCATTTAATTCAAATGTTTCATCTTTAGTGCTGTATCGTTCTTCGCGGGCTTGTAAATCCCATCTTGCTTTTTGACTTGCTATATCGCCGTCATTTCCGGTAATTGTCCATGTTGTTCCGTCACCGGCTTCGAGTGTTACATTATGACGCGGCTCGGTTGAATTGGTAGTTTCTGTTGAAGGCGGAATCGACGGCGCAACGTAAAACCAATTACTTGTTACTAATTTTTGTTCGGCGGTACTTTCGGCACTTTTAATGACTACTGTCTGAGGTATAGTTGAATAAGTAATTGGATCATTATTAATAATAATATCATTTTCATCTTGGAGTTCTTTGGGGAAATCATAGATGTAAATCATACCGCTTTGATCGTTCAGGTTAGATGCAATTTGTATTTCTGATAAAATGTCATAATAATTTTCGTGAGTTATAATTGGATTGTCGATTACGCCGTTGATCTCATAAAAATAGTCATTAACAAAGTTATAAAATTGAATAATTTTTGCAATATCTCTGTATGCGGTTGGATTGAAAGTAGGATCTTCAAGCCCATTGGTGAGCTTTCCTAAAGCGTTGTTATGTCCAAGTATGATAGTACCGTTACCGTGAATTTGAGTACCTTTTTCAAATGTGGTTGGGATATGAAATTCGGTAATGCTTTCGGTACTAGGTGTAGAAATATCTAATCTGCCGGTTACTGTTTGACCATTGTTATCGAGCATCTTCAAAGTAAGGTTTTCGGGAATAGAATAATTTGAATTTGCAAAATTAGTAATAATATCCTGATCGTAATAAGCATAATATTCATCAATATTTTGTCCGTAATTTGCTATAAAAGTGTTGATAGTAGGAATGGCATCTTGTCCGTCTATAGTTCTTACATTTTTGCGTAGTAATTTTCCTACGATTTCGCCTTCATTTTTTTCGCCTCCTTTGCTTATGAAAGATTCCCAACCTCCCATTATTAGCATACCGGAAACTTGAACTTTTGTTTCAAGATTAATATCACTTCGGTCGCGTCCGACACCGTCGAAAATAACGTAGTCATTAGGATTATATTTTTCTTCGTCGGTAGTCCAATACCATCTCCAGTTTGAAGTTGTCGTGTCCCATTGATTATTTGATTTAAGACCTGTCCAAAGTAAATCTTTGTTGCCGAATGCTGTATTCATCACAAGTATAAGACGATTGTAATCTGTACCATAAGGATCATTAGGGTCTTGAACGTTATTTTCGACATACAACCTTGCAATTTGTCTTGAACCGATCGGCAAACCTGAAATAGTTAATTCTATATTATCTGCTGCCGCATCATTATCTGTAAACCATTCCAGCAGCAATTGACCGCTCATCTTTTTATTATTCGGATCAATATCATTATTCAGATCATCTGCATAAGACCGCATTAATTCAAACGTACCATCGACCCAATTATTTAGATCAATTTTTATATAAACTTGGTTTGGATCAGCACCGCCTGGATTTGAATGTGAAATATTACCAACGATCAAAATATCATCGGATTGTTTAAAGTTGAAATCTACTCGCGGTAATAATTCTTTGTTGATGTCGTCTTCGTCTTGATAAATTGTTTTTTTGTATAGTTCCACGACGTAATTTTCGATTTGTTCTTTTAGCGTATCATTTAATTCTGGTCTTGTATCGAGTACGTAGTCATCAGACAGATCAATTGTGTACGTGATATCCTTACCGAATTCTACATCGGCGTCGAAAATATAAGTTCCGATCGCTTTAGAGTAAGTAATATTCGGCGAAAGCGAACTCGCACTGCTGCTTATTGTTGTTTTCGAATATGTAATTGAATCTCGACCGGGAGTAGCACCGGCAAAACCAATACCGCCCGGAGTCTCAAAACGATCATTATCCGGCGTAAGCCAAACTTCATTGCCGAATTTAATTTGATCAGCTGCCAATATTCCTTGACCCGCAAGAATTGTATTATCGGCGAAAGTTATATTACCGTTGGTCGTAAATGACGACACATTTGCCGGCGTGAGTCCAGCTAAACGAAAAGTTCCTCCATTGATTGATACATTTCCGGCAGTTTGTGCATCTATTGCATTTAAAACTGTGTTACCGATAAATTGTACAAATCCTTCTCCAGTTTTTGTCAAACTGTTACCGCCGTCTGTAGAAGTAGAGTAAATCGGATCATCAAAATAAAAGTTATGATTTCCGTTTAGTGTTAAATTTACATTTGATACCAAAAATAGAGAATTTGGACTTCGTCCTTTTGTGGAAAAACTTCTGTTATTTGTGAAAGCAATATCACCAGTTCCCGCGTTGAGTGTTACTGTTCCGCCGTCTGTGATATAAACGGCACCTCCGTCTTCGATTGATTCGTTATCGATAAAACTCGTATTACCGCTTACAATCAATTCGTGACCATAAAACGCTCCGCCGTTTAAAGCACGATTATTGAGAAAACTAGTATTGCTGGAAGTTATCGGATTAGTACCATGAGTGCTGTCAGTTTTTAAATCATTAATTGTTAGGGAGTCTGCGTAAATTGCACCTCCGTTATTTCTGATTGATTCGTTGCTTGCGAATAGATTACTTCCTGATAATGTTACTTTACCTTGTCCATTAGGATTATCGATATAAATCGCACCGCCGGGACCTATACTTTTATTACCGGTAAAATTTGTGCCGATTAAGTCTGTTAAACCTGGAGTAGTATCTGGGGGTGTAGGATTTTTGGCAACAAATGTCTCAATTATTAGATTATTGGTCGTATAAATTGCACCGCCGCCGCCTTCACCGGCTTCGTTACCATTAAATGTTACGTTACCGAAAGCTTCTCCTGAATTATCCAATAATTTCCAACCGCCCGCAATCGGATTATCTGGTTTCACATAAAGAGCACCGCCGCTATTACTAGCCGTATTGCCATTAAAAACTGCAATTCCTTTAATTGGAGTAAGTGTTTCAGTGTAAATCGCACCGCCGTCTGCGGCACTATTACCAGTAAAAGTAATTACTGATGAATTGGCTGATAAATTATCTAAAATAGAAGAGGAGACATCAAATTCATCAATAGTTACTGTTGGTGCATAAATAGCACCGCCGCCGCCTCCTACAGCAATATTACCTGTGAAAGTTATAGCTCTATAGTTAGGAGTGGTATCATCCAAAAATTTAACTTCTGACGAAGAGTAAATAGCACCGCCATTCTGCACAGCAATATTATTTTCAAAGAGTGTTATTACATCGTTATAAAATATTAATGGAACTGTTTCATTTAAGTAAGCAATAGCACCGCCGTTTACCGACGCATAATTATTCGACAAAATAAAACTACGAAGATGCGATAAACCGTTTGTCACACCCAATGCTGGTACTGATGCATTACCATAACTTAGTAATTGGCTACCCGCACCTATAAGAATTGCACCGCCTATATCTGATGTATTATTCCGCATAGCAAAATCTCTTGAACCAGTAAAGTACAAATCGTTTCCCTTCCCTACTTCAATTGCGCTTGCTCCTCGAACATTTTCAATTGTTAATTTCTTTATATAATAGTAGTTGCCGTCTTCACTAATACTTTGAGGAATATGAAATATTAAATTTGTTGAAACATCATCATTATCAGCCAATGCTACAAAACGATTCGAAGCCGTTATACTATCATCACTTCGTTCAGAGCTAATTCTAATAACTGACCTACCAGTTGCAGTATCATTAGCAAGAACATTTAATATACCAGCGTCAGTTTTATAATCATGAATATACGTTCCTAGTGCGGAATCACGACCTAACTCAATCGTTGAATTCGTTAAATCAATACCGCCGAGGAATTCATTGTAACCTTCTAATCGAAGAGTAGAATCAATAACAAACAATTTGCCTGTTGTCTCATTAAGAGCAGTAAGCGTAGTTTTTGTCCCATCGGCAAGAATGTTGCCTCGTAATGTTAATTGGTTTACATCATTCACTGTAATTTGAGCAACCGTTTTACCAGTACCGCCAAGCTCAATTATAAAATTTCTGGGATTATTGTCACCTATCCAATAACCACCAGTATTATCAAAAATAACGGCGTCCCCATCAAGAAATCTGCCCGATTCTCCGTATCCAGACTCATTCGTTCCGTCCCAATTCCTATTAGTTAAGTTCCAGTCTAAGTTTACTCCGCCGTTAGCATAAGTCGCTGGATTTGCGTCTGTATCTACGTTTCCTCTCCATCTCAAAACAAGGTTTTGATAATTGAGATTGCTAAAATGTATTTGGAGTTGTTCGTAGCCAACACGACCATAAATGTAATCATCATATTTAGAATCGTTATCAGTGTTGGCATTTCTTTTTATACGCCCTAACCAATATCGTAAGGAGTTATTTTCATAAAAACCTCCCATTGCATCTACAATTGATTCACCATTCAAAAGGAAAGTCCAGCTTGTGGCATCCATATCATAGGGGAGGGTGCGGTCCCTAGAATAATTGTTACTTGCAGCGGGTAAATTTCTAGTGATATATACAGTATTAGTAGAATCTATTTCCAGAATAGTTTGTGTTGATTCTGATTCTGTGTTGTTTAGTATTAAACTTGTTAAATCAACCGTAATATCGCCATGTAATCCTACATCTGGATAAACATATTGTGGACGAGGATCAGGATTAGGATCAACAATATTGTTATTAATGACTTTTATTAAGTCTGCCGTTGCGTCGGATGCTGAAGAGCTCAAATCAACTCGAAAATATGGCGAGTTTCCCAAGTCGAGTTGTCCGGCAAATGTTAATATTCCTACATCTCCCTTGTAATCTCCGGCGTATAAAATACTATTGTCTCCTAGCACAGTTCTATAACCGCCGTGTAATGCAAGATCCGGCGGAGTTATTCCACTGGCATAGATAGTACCATTACCGCCTACTAAACTATCTAATTGCGCAAATTTTTCATTTGTTCTTATCGTTGCGTCCTTTAAAACTATTAATGAGCTAGTGGTGCTGCTAGTATTCAAACCGCCTGTAGTTATCGTTCCATCTAATAAAACCCTGCCGTTTACAAGGTTGAAATCACCGCCTTGCAAATTCAGATTTCCGTTCCAAATATTCACAATCCCAAAACCGCCGCTAGTCGAACCAATTGTAATATTAAAAGGATTATCAGCATCGTTACCATCATCTTTCTCTGCCTGACTTATATCAATCGATGTATTGAGTAAGTTAAGAACCCCGTCACCGCTCATGCCAATATAGAAAGATGACGCATCATCAAAATACATTCTGCTATTGACAATGTTTGCATCGCTTCTGCCATTAATTGTAAAACCGTAATTAGATGTAGTTTCACTGCCTGTCAATGTAATTTCACTGCCTATCGCATTAAAACGTGAACCCGACAAAATATGAATATAATCACTGCTTATTGACGACGTTGCAGCATTTATACTGGCATACACAGTGTCACTTTTAAGCAAATGAGATGTCAAACTACTGTTGCTAGTAAGATTCAATATCGAATGAGCACCTCTAACTCTTATATTATTTACGTTAACACTACTACCGCGCCCCGCAACATTGAGTGCCGCATATTCGTTACTATCATCATACTGTCGTCTTGATGGATCATTATAATAAAAACTATTAATATAAATATTTTGACCAGATGATATATTTCCTTGATCAGAAATATTAATCATTGCCATCGATTGAATAGGCATATCCTCATCATTATCGTACTTATAAGCAATACCGATATATGCTGTGCCTGCATATAAATGCGATGACGCTCCGGCAACATTGATCAAATTGAACGGTGCTGAAGTTGATGTTCCTTCTGTCAAAGATGTCAAAGATAAATTTAATGCATTTGTATTTGCTGCATGTAATACATTTAATTTGCCATGCAAAATATCTAATTGATTAAGAACCGAAAAGGTTGATTGTAAATTCGTGATAGTTGAATGATTGTCTATAGTTACATTATTGGCTGTCAAACTGGAAAATTGAGATAACGATAAAGAACGCGGTTCGTATGAATCATAACCGGCATAAATCCGATTGGCTTCCAAAGAACCGCGATCTGTAAGCGACACCGTGCCGTTACGTAAATACAAATTATCTTTAACTAGTAAAGCCGCCCCGCCCGAAACAGTTACCGTACTTTCACCATTGTAAGAAGAATACGGATTAAAATCACCTACTTCAGCTCTTCCGCCGTCAACAAGATTCAAAACTCCAAAACCAGCACCTCCAATAATTAAATCGCCATACTGGTAAGTTGAAGTTGTACTTGTAATCGGTAACTGTGTTGACACAATTGATCCCGCCCCAACAACATTTATTACTCCTTTTGAACCGGCATTCTGCCCAATGTTAATTCGATAGTTAGGAGTACTGCTGCTATAATAAGAAGAACTACTTATCTCATTCTGAATAGGAAAATTAGCAATACCGCCATTTGATATATCAAGATAACTTGTACCTTCCATCCTCAAATAATAAGCAGTCAACTTTGACCCCTTGCCATCAATAAGAACTCTACCCGTCGAAGGCGTATAGTTATTATCATTAGCATTGTATGTCATACCAATATTTAAACCTAGATTGCTCTCATTACGTGAAACAGAATAATAATAAGAAGAAGGACTAGCGTCATCAATCATTCCGATTGTTGCCAATCCGCCTTTGGAAATAGTAAATAACGCTCCGTCTCCATCTGGATTTGTGTTACTTCCTACATAAAGATTACCTCCATGTTTCCATTCAGTTTTATAGTCGTTACCAATAACAGCATTGAACAACGTAGTCATATTAAAATAGCTCAAAATATTACCACTATAAAAATCATAATCACCGGTTTCTAAAATTCCGCCTCGAACAATAATACCAGCCTGAAAATCTGTATCATCATATAAGTTTTCTAATCTAATTGTCCCTTTTCCCGCTTTAATAAATTGCCCAAGACCTTTTTGCGGACGTGAAAAATCAAATTGTCCGCCGTAATTTACGCCTGCGTATTTTGCCATGTCGAAAGTAATTCTATTAATATCACTATTGTAAGTGTAATTAGAAGTAGAAGTAGAATAAAGAGGATAATATTTTTCCGCATCAGGTTCTAAAGGCGCAATGAACCAATCACCTTCGGAACTAAGTCTAATTCTTGGCGGCGGGAAATAAAGAGAGCCGTTTATAGGGTCTTC
The DNA here is from genome assembly GCA_031278315.1 of Planctomycetaceae bacterium. Classification (GTDB taxonomy): domain Bacteria; phylum Planctomycetota; class Planctomycetia; order Pirellulales; family Thermoguttaceae; genus WRKP01. The sequence continues at coordinate 9,202 of JAITKS010000068.1, forward strand.
TTGTATTAGAAATCTTCCGCTTAAATCAGGATAATATGCCCGCAAGTTATAAGGAATACTATCAAAACTCGGATAAACTAAATATACTTTCGTAGGCTCAATGTTATTCTGTGCTGCACTTTTTTGGTTCACGCAGAACGAAAAAATTATAATTGTTACGAGCACAATAATAGACCGAAGCAAGAAGTATAAATTATTACTCTTACCAGATTTCATTTTTCGATTCCGATTGTCAGGGTTTTGTTCGCCTTGCATTTGAACTCTTGTTGTACGTGTAACTTACTACTATCAATCACCCATTATTTCTTTTTGATCAAACACGATTAATAAAAACGTTTCATGGCTATAAACCATAAAATCATCACAATACTTAAAAACATGCAATAAGGTATCTATGAATTAATCGGCAAAATCTACGCAATCAGTAAATAAAAAATAACTATTTTAATGCAACTTCTAAAAACAATTCCTATAATAGTAATAAATCAACGGAATTTCACAAAAAAATTTTCCCAACAAAAAAATCAAAAATAATAAAAAAAATGGTAATATATTCAATTTATTCCGTATATGGTAAATTTATCCCCCGTACGCAGTGAATACACACCGCACACGGCTGCATTGGAGATTTCCCGTCGCGGTATGATAATAACGGAATAAACGTAATATATAGATAAAATTTTTTCAAATCAGGAACGCGGTCGTCTCGACCGCATATTTAAACGTTTTTTGTACAAAAAAATTGCAGGCGAGACGCCTGCGTTCCTCCTAATATTAGTTTTTAGAACCACTAACCACTAACCACTAACCACTAACCGTTAATAATGAAATTTATTTTTGTTTTTTTGTTTTTTCATATTTGTTTAGAATCTGCATTATTTGCACAAGATATTCTTCCTGTCAATTCTAATTCTCTACAAGATACAATAGATACGATATCCAAACATCTTGTCCGCATCGATACGATAGGCGGTTTTGAAAAAGTCGGCAGTGAATTCGCTAACGAAGGAACGTCAACCGGAATATTACTCGATAAAGAAGGTTATGTCTTAACAAGCGCATTCAACTTTTTACATGATCCTACATCAATCTTGCTGCGTTTTAGTAACGGCACGAAAAAGATCGCCCGCCGCGTAGCAGTAGATCGTAACCGTATGTTGACTTTACTCAAAGTAGAAGGTCTCAATACAGATTTCTTGCCCGATACCCCGCTCCCGATCAGACCTAAAAACGAAATTAAAATCGCAGAACCTATAACGGTAATAGCAGTTGCATTGTCGCCAAACGAACCTAATATCACACGCGGAATAATAAGCGGAAAAAACCGTATCTGGAATAAAGCTATTCAAACCGATGCCGCAATCGGTCCCAATAACTACGGCGGCGTAATCGCCGGCGATGACGGAAAATTATTCGCAATCGCCGTACCGCTGTCAATGACCTCAAACGAACTCGCAGCAGGCACCGAAACCTACGACGCAGGTGTCGGATTAGCAATCCCCTTCGAAGATATAAATAAATATATACTCGAAAAATTAAAAAACGGTAAAAACCTTGAAGCCGGTTACATCGGAATAGAATTCAAAGAAAATCAAATCTTTGTCGGAGAACCAATCATAAACAATACCGCAAAAAATTCGCCAGCCGATAAAGCCGGACTAAAAAAAGGCGACAAAATCACAAAAATCAATAACAAAAATATAAATACCGCACTAGAATACGAAATGTATATCAAACAAAAATACGCAAACGAAAAAATAAAACTAACATACTCCCGAAACGGAAAAGAATATAACATCACAATAGAAACAATCCCGCAACCAATTCAATCAACAAACAAATCTACAAAAAAAATAAAAAATAAATAATGCGAATTACTAAAAAAAATCCCGATAGATTATTCGATAGATTATTCGTTCACTTTGTCATACAAAACCTTGTCATAATATATCAGTGAAATTTTTCAAAGGAGCTAACAATCGAAAAGTCCCGCGCGGACGACTCTTTATTAACCGTAGGCTTTAGTTTACGGTAGGATATTCTTCGCCGCTAACAAAATGTTTTGGTTGAAAATGATCGGGGACATCAATTTTAAATGTATTGCCGCTTGG
>JAITKS010000075.1 GCA_031278315.1 Planctomycetaceae bacterium
GGAAAAAATACAAAACACCAAAGCCCTGTAAGGGCGGCAGCAAAAAGATTATTTATGATCTTTAGGCTTGCGCCCTTTCAGGGCTTAATTTCAAAGGTGAAACCATTACGTAGGGCGACTGCCCTACGCTAATGCTGATTGCCCTTGCAGGGCGAATTTGCGGACAATTTTTTAACTCAAAAACAAATTGTATTTATTAAAAAATATTGAAACGTTTATTGACAATATCTTAAATTAAAAAAAATAAAAAACGAATTTTAAAGTGTAATTGATATATTACAAATTATCTTTGCCATTGCAGAACAATATAGAATTTTAATCTTAAACAAAATTTATACGTGTCTCCCTAACTTGACGTGTAAATTGTAATCGGTACAATTGTAAATCCGTGACTTGTTGACGTTGATTTTGATCGATTTAAACTCGAAACTTAAAAATAATATAATACATCATCATACTATAGAATTTCGATAATATCGCTGCTCATTAAAAAAACAACAACACAATAACCGCCGCACAATAAATAAATCAATAACCCAAATCGAAAATTCAATTGAGAACATAAGAACAGTTTAAAAACACTTCAATTAAAACACTTCAAAATTTCAAACAAAATTAGTTTAAAATCTTTAACAAAAAAACTACAAATGACAGATGACATAAATTCATTAGCAGAACGATTCGTCAAAAAGAAAAAAGAATACGAAATCGATAAACTGTTCAGTGCTTTAGTTAAATTAAGCGGCAGCGATTTACATCTTAAAGTTGATCGTCCTCCGATAATTCGCGTTAAAGGCGAATTGCAAAATCTCAAGCGCGGTCCTATCGACGACGAAGAGATGACACGACTCATTCTGCCAATAATGGATGAGCGTAATCGAAAAATCCTAAACGATACCGGAGGCGCAGACTTCTCACATTCATGCGACGTTGACGGCGTAAGTTGGCGGTTTCGCGTAAACGTACTTCAACAAATGGGACACCTCGGAATGGTCGCCCGCCGAATAAATAACTTTATCCCCGATCTCGAAAAATTACATTTACCGCCGTCACTTTACGATCTTTGCAAATACTCACAAGGCATGATTCTACTAGCCGGCGTTACAGGTTCAGGTAAAAGTACAACTATCGCATCGATGCTAAATTGGGTTAATCGACATTACCGTAAACATATTTTAACTCTCGAAGACCCAATTGAATTTCTATTTACAGAAGAGAAATGTCTAATAAATCAACGTGAAATTGGTCAAGATGTTGTCGATTTCGGTATCGGCATGAAACACGCAGTACGAGAAGACCCCGATGTTATGCTAGTCGGCGAAATGCGCGACCGCGAAACATTCGAAACAGCTATCCACGCCGCCGAAACCGGACACCTCGTATTCGGAACTATTCACGCAAGCTCTGCCCCAAGTACAATCGGACGTATCCTCGACCTGTTTCCCTCGTCAATGCACAAAGCAATACGAAGCGCACTCGCATTTAATATGAAAGGTATAGTCGCACAAAAACTTTTGCCTTCATGTATGGAAGGAGTTTCTAGAGTACCAACTGTCGAGATCATGTTTTTTAACGCTACTGTTAGAAAACTTATTCTCGAAGAAAAAGATTCAAAACTATCAGACGCAATAAGAATCGGAGAATCAGAAGGTATGATGGATTTCACAATGAGCTTGAAAGGATTAGTAAACGCCAAAAAAATTGATAGAGCAACCGCATTTGAAGTCGCCCCAAATATAGAAGCTTTGAAAATGGCTCTCAAAGGAATAGAAGTTAAAGAACCGGGTATTTTGTAACAAAAATATTCGTTTCGTTTTTTGCAATAAACTCCTTGCGAAAAACAAACGTTAAACATTAAACAAAAAATATGCGGAGAAATTTCAATAATTTCAAAATAAAAAAAATTATATTTCAATAGTGAATATTTCAGTAGTTTCTTGTGATTTTTTTCAATTCAAGATTCGTAACTCACAATACACAAGAAACAATAACTAAATAGAACTCAATATTAAACTGAAATATTCTGCCGAAAATCAACAGATGTATTATGTCAAATTTTTTTTATAGATTATTGAAATTGCCGCATAAAAAAATAATAAAATTATGTCAACAGATACAGTTTCAGCGATCAAAGGATTAATTGTAAATTCTTTGGTCGTAAATTCGACAATAACGTCAGTCGAAAATTGTTTTCAGATGTGTAATCTTAAAATACAAGTTGTTGGAGTATCGCAGATACCCATTCAATTTCCCAATACTTATGTTACGGGTTTAATTGGATTAAGCGGTAAATGTACAGGATTTATATCAATTTCGATGTCCGAGCGGGTTGCGGTGTCTGCGGTATCGGGTTTATCGATGGAATCTTATAAATTGATTAACGCACAAGTAATTGACGGTGTCGGCGAAATAACAAATATTGTCGCCGGCGGAATAAAAACAAAACTATACAATACACAATGGATGATAAATAACATAACAATACCTTCAGTAATTCTTGGCAATAATTATCAAATTTCATATTCAAAAGGAATTGAATTTTGCAGTATCTCGTTTGAAATCGAAGACCCCGAATCGTTGACAATTCACGATCGCGTTTTCATCGTTACGTCTTCATTGATTCAGACAACAAACGGATAATCAAATGAGAAATCTAAACGGTTCACTAAAAATTTCGGTAATTCATTTAAACTTACTTGACAATTTATTTGACAATTTACTTGACAATAATAAGACAGACAAATCAAACCAAAATTTAAGTAATAGCAGCTTATAAATAAATGACTATTACGATTTGTATTGCCGAATTTCATAGCACGATACATATAGTAACAGTGACTCAAGAGACATAAGTAACTCAAGAGACATAAAAGACAGTTTAGTTTTTTTGCTTTAGTTTATGTAACTTTTCATTAACTGCCGATTCGGTACATACTCTGAATAGTTACCAATGTTTATATTTTTTGTTGAAATTTTTTATGATTTTTTCCCCTATTTCGCAAGCTATACTTGATGGCGATGTTGAGCTTGTATTAGACGGTGTTAATTCTTTGTTAGCTGATAATGTTTCACCCTTGAATATATTAGACGAACATATTGTTACAGCAATGAATGAAGCCGGTAAACGATTTGAAGAAGGTGAATTTTTTGTTCCTGATTTGATGTTAGCTGCACGTGCGGTTCAAGAGACGATGAAAGTAATTGATCCGCTTTTGAAAAATTTAGGGCGTGAGAAAGCAGGTCGAGTTGTGATAGGAACGGTTCGAGGTGATCATCATGATATAGGTAAAAACCTTGTTGCCGTAATGCTTGAAGGAGGCGGATTTGAAGTTTTAGACCTTGGCGTAAATGTTTCGCCGGAGCAATTTATTTCAGCGGCACAAGAACGGCGCGGAACTATCGTTGCTCTATCGGCACTGCTGACAACAACAATGCACGAGATGAAAAACGTAATTGAAATGTTGAAAGAATTAGGAATTCGCAACGATGTAAAAGTTATAGTCGGAGGCGCACCGATAACAAATGAATTCGCACAAGGAATCGGTGCAGACGGATACAGCGACAACGCCAGTGCTGCGGTCACTCTCGCAAGAAATATCGTTTCAAACAATAAACTATAGACAGCAATATCTAACTCGCCGTACTATACTCGCCGTACTATGAATTTCGGTGATATAAAGATTTGTAATATATCAGTTGAATAATTTATCGTTTTCGGGAACGCGGTCGTCTCGACCGCATCTTTAGTTTTGTTTTTCATACGGACATATTTTTATCTACATTGATTTGTTTTTTCAAAATGATATACTCCTCACATTAGTTTCTCACTTTTGAAAATTCGTTTTCGTTACGATAAATAAATTGACTACTATTATTTCTTGTTGTCAATATTGTTGACATCTGAAAAGTAAAAACACAAAACATTGTATCTCTACAGAAATTTTCGTTTGTTACTTTTTTGTTACAAAAAATAAAATCGAATTTCAAAGTATAAAAAGTATAAAAAAATTTCTCGTTTTGCGTTGTATTCTATTGAGAATACATTACCGCAAATTCAATAAATTAAGGAGACGATTATGCTAAATATGCTAAACCGATTACAGTCATTTTGTTTTGCATTGACCTTTATCACGTTGACCGCTTGTTCGACTTGGGTTTGCACCGCTCAAGAGGTCAATCAAACAAATCAAACCAATCAAACTGATCAAACTAATCAAACAGATCAGCCTGTTCCCGTTCCCGCTGATGGAGTTGTCACCCCGTAT
>JAITKS010000079.1 GCA_031278315.1 Planctomycetaceae bacterium
TTAGGCGTTTTTTGTACAAAAAAGATGCAGGCGGGACGCCTGCGTTCCCGCCTAAAATATTTTTTTAGTAATTCACTTAAATTTAAAATCTAAAATTACAAAATATTCTTCCTCTGTGTTCTCTGTGTTCTCTGTGGTTAATAAAAAAAATATTCTACTGATATATTATGAATATTTTATTTGGAAGATTATTTTAATCGTATTCACCTCTTCTTGCGTTGAAGTATTGTGTTTTTCGGTTTTGTATTAGCCATTTTTTCCATGCGGTTTTGTCGTATTGGAAATTTGCGCCGGTGAGAGCGATCAGAGCTTTTAAGACGCCGGTATTTTTTATTTCTCTTGTGAATTTTATTTCTTTTGGTTGTCCCCATTGTAAACCGGTTGTATCTCTATTTGCGATTCCGCCTGCCGGGTTGACAATTTGTGTTTCCGTGTGAATTGTAACCAAGACATCTATCAATTGCGGGACAGCACTTTTACCGCCGAATTCGGCAATAGCGAGAGCAGCTTCGTTGATTGCATAAATACCGTTTTGAGGATTCAATTGTGAAGCATACAATCCGACAAGTATCGGGTAGGCTTCTTTATGTTTTCGCAACTCGTCGAAACATGTACGTTTGACCGAAGTAACCGTTTCGGTTTGATTGATTGACCATCGTGCGATCTCTTGTATCGTTGCTGAAGTACCAATATTCGACAATGCCCGTATGAGTAAAATTCGTGTATCAGGATTACGTTCCGTTGTAAGGGCGATAGCAATTGTCGGACCCGCACTCGGATCGGTAATCGACAAAATTGCTTGGCGGGATTGCGGATGACTAGGTAAATTTTTTAGTATTGATTTAAGTTCTTTTTGCCAGCGGTTAAAAGACGAGTGCCGGCTATTAAGTATTTTGTCAACTTCAATTTGTTGTTGTGTACGCCAACCTTTAGGTGTTAGAATCAATCCTAAATCAATTAGACGTTGTTCCTGTGATATCCATATTCCGCTGGAATCTTTAGTGTAACCAAGCAAGCGGCGGGCAGATTCATGATTAGTATCTTTTTCGAGAACTAAATTAAGATGTAATTTACTCAATTCGAGCAAACTATTCTGACGGCACCAATCGGCGGTTTTGAGATGATTTTCGATTGTATCTTCAGCAAATGGTGCAAACGAATTATATTCTGCGAGCGGGCTAATTGGTTTATCTGGTATTTTTCTTGCAATGTATGCAGAATCAATTTCGATTTCAATTCCGTCGGAATTTTTTATCCGATGTGTTTTATATGGAATTTCGTTTATATTCAGATGTTCACCTTCGATTTCGCCGCCGGATTTTGTAATAAATCGATCTGCATAAATTGTGTCGGGGTGAAAAAAAATAACTAAAAGAATAAAAAACAGAGCGAACAGAATGATAAAAAAATTCCGATTCGAATTATATTTTTCGTATTGAAAATTCATCGTTCCAAGCTCTCCCTTTTTTGGACACGGTTTTATGAATTGCAGAACTGATTAAGTTTTAACAAGTTAGAATTATACATATCTTACTATGAATTTGGCGGCATAAAAATTATTTATGAAAAATCTTTTTTTTCCGATTTGTAATTTGATATGTAAGCAGTCGAAGTCAAATCGAAAATTTGAGTAAGAGCAGTAGTTTATAGTTTAAAAGGGTGGCTGATGGGACTCGAACCCACAACACCAGGAACCACAATCCTGTACGCTACCGATTGCGCAACAACCACCATAAAAAAGAATGCAGGAATTATATCAATAATAAATCTATCGTCAACCCTCTCCTATTCAGCACAACATTTTTTGGGGAATTTATAAATTACTCTCATTACTTTCACTCGAATTGACGGAATTTTCTGAACCGTCCCTCGTAAAGACATAATACCTTGTGTCTCAACAAAGAGACGCAGGAATATATTCATTGTACTTTAAAATTCGGTTTTATTTTTTGTAACGAAAAAGGTGACCGTTCACGCATAAAATAAAATCGCCCTGAAAGGGCGATCGGATATTGGCTCTTAATAATATTGGTTAATTATTAAAGGTTATGAATTTAATGATTCGAACTTATAGCCGGTGTTAATCTCCGCATGCGAACTAACCGCTGACCACTAATTATCTTTTTCGTTACAAAAAATAAACCTTAATTTTAAATCGTGAAAAATATATTAAAAAAATTTTTACGGAAAGACGAAAGTTTTATAGACAGTTTTATTGACAGTTTCAATGTCTTTTGTAAACTATTCACTTTGCACGATAAATTTCGGTAATGAGAGGGTGTAAAGTCTGTTTTCCGATTTAGGTAATCAGGTGTCTCAAACTGAAATTTTAAGAGAGGACAGTTTACTAAAGTTATTCTGTTGCGATTTAATTTTATTGTTTGTTTTGTGACAAGCAGAGTCGCAACAATTTCAGAAAAACCTTTTAATAAAGGAGGTATGACAATGAAAAATTTAGTTAAATGTTTGACCAGTTTTTTTGCAATACTTTTTGCAAAAACCCAAATGTTAAAATGGGAAATCTACACAGCCTGGGGGGGGGGGGCAACAAAGATAGAATTTTAAGAACGGAAAGCAGAAAAAATTCGGTTTTCCGAAATTCTTCAGCAAAATTCTCAACTCTTTTTAGTTCTTCACGGATTGGTTTTACGTTGGTTGAACTTCTTGTGGTTATTGCGATTATCGGCGTATTGATTGCTCTTCTGTTACCTGCTGTTCAGGCGGCAAGAGAAGCAGCAAGACGTATGGCGTGTACCAATAACTTGAAGCAATTCGGTATAGGTATTCACAATTTTCACAGTGCGTATGATGCTCTTCCGCCGGTTGGATTGGGACCGAATCGTGCTAGTTTATTTGTGTTTTTAATGCCGTACTATGAGCAAGCGTCTCAATATGAGTTGTTGAAAAATGGTCCTGCTGCATCTCTTACTGCCGATGGCAATGGTCTTGGTAGATGTTTAGACAATGATAACGGTAGTACATCTGGATCGCAAAAAGGAATTTGGGCGGAGGCAGCTGATAATGAGAAACAACAACTTGGCAGTGTTCCTATTCTCAAATGTCCGTCGCGTCGAAGCGGGGTGCAAATCTATGATGTAACTCCGCTGGAGATTCCATGCGGTCCTTTATCAGATTACGCAACAATCTTGCGTTACCGCGATTCGGATACTGATACTTTCGAAACTGTCCTTTTAGCGATGGTGGGGGCATTTACTGGTCCTGATCGGTGGAAATTTGGTGTAAAACCTAGTTTTAGAATGCCGTTTACGGTTCCTCAAACAAAAGGTTTACCTTCGACTGGTACTCCTTCAACTACTGATTCCGATTATAAGTCTTATTCGTTTATCACCAATTTTGCAGCATGGCAGGACGGTACAACGAATCAACTTATTTTGGGTGAAAAACATGTTCCTACTTCCGAAATAAAAAATGCCGGCGGTAGTAAAACTGTTGCAACTCAGTATATAGAGTATCTTGCTTCAACCGGTACTCCTATTGGTAGTTCCACTGATGCCGGTAAATGGGATGGAAGTTATTTGTTCACTAGTGGTGATTCACCTAATCAAGTTGTACGGATTATCCACGCAAAAAATGACGGTTCAGCACCTGGCTCTGGTGACCGAGATTTCGGATTAGTACAGAAAAAAAACGATCTTGGTGATGTAAACGTGTTAAATTTTACAGACTTAGGATTTGGCAGTTATCATAATTCAGTTGTGAATTTCTGTGTTGGTGATGGTTCGGTTCGTAGTTTTTCGTTAACGACCAGTACAACCATTTTGGCGTACCTTGCAGATATTAACGATGGTCACAGTGCGACAGTACCATAATTTAGTTAAAGAGTAAATTACTAATCTCTGTGGTATTCGGAAGAGTTGTAATATATCAGTGGAATTTATCAAAGGTTTCAAGTTAATTTTTTCACTAACCATATTTCGTTCAGAAAAATAAACTGAAAAAAATAAGGTTAGCTAAAAATAAATTTGAAACCTTTGAAAAAATTTCACTGATATATTACATTTTTTTTTATTAACCACAGAGGACACAGAGAACACAGAGAAAGATGATTTTGTAATTTTAGATTTTAAATTTTATATTTTGTGTTAATTTATCCATTTGATTTTTATGAGATAATTTATCCATTTGATTCCGTGTGTGGTG
>JAITKS010000168.1 GCA_031278315.1 Planctomycetaceae bacterium
GAAATTTTAACACTGTCAAAATTTTGAGAATAAACAACAGAATTAAAACATACAATCACAAACATCACAAAAAATAATAAATACTTGCTAATTTCAACAAACATAAATTTTCTCCTTAAAATAAATCTTTAAGAGACACATACTTTGAACGGTAACAAATTGGATTTTTTTCGGATAATAAATATAACGTTCCATATTTCTATACTGGTGAGACGTCTGCGTTCCGAAAAAAACTCTTTGTAACTGTTCATGATATATTTACACAACACAAATTATGATTATGATATAGTCCCAAGACAAGATATACTTTTCACACTTTAAATTTCGGTATTCGTTTTAAACTAAACTCACCCTGAAAGGGCAATCAGCATTAGCGTAGGGCAACGCCCTACGGGAAAAAATATAACACACCAAAGCCCTGTAAGGGCAACAGCAAAAAAATTATTTATGATCTTTAGGCTTGCGCCCTTTCAGGGCTTAATTTCAAAGGTGAAACCATTAGCGTAGAGCGATTGCCCTAACGCTAATGCTGATTGCCCTTTCAGGGCGAATTCATAGACAATTTTTTGACTCAAAAACAAGTTGTTGTTATTAAAAAATATCGCAACGTTTATTGACAATATTTTCAATTAAAAAAAATAAAAAAAGAATTTTAAAGTGTAATTGGTATATAAAACATTATTCCAAAATTAACAAAACAATATGGCTAGCCCAAACCTTACCCATTTAAATTTGTGACGGGTAAAAAGGAAAATCCTAAATTACATAGAACAAATCAAAAAACGTCACCAATTTACTTTTGTGGACATCTAAAAATAAAAATTCGATTTTTCATTAAAATAAAAATATTTGCGAGTCTTTATTTTTTAATGTTCCGAACTAATAGAACTGGAATTTTAGAGGTGGTCTTTTAACTAAATATCAAATTTTGTCTTGCAAATTTTGTAATTAAATAATATAGTTGGTACCTTTACCTACAAGCTCATCATTGACAAGAACATATATCATCTATTTGAGGATTGTTGGGACGAAATTTGGATTTACATAAACACGAATCACATTTTTGTTCCTGAGGAGGGTTTTTAGGGGCACAATTAGGAGCATTGGCATTGTCCGGCACAACACAAACAAGTTTCCCATCCTTTTTGTAAATTTTAGCATTAGCGCAAGTTGGAGTTCGCGCATTGTTTATTCCGCAATAATCATCACCTGAGCATGCGGCATGTACGCATAAAACAGCAAATGAAAGTAAACAACAGGTAAACAACATTACCATTATCATTTGAACTATACAATCATTTAGATTCTTTTTCATTTTTATTCTCCTTATGGAAAAATTTTTGAAACCAATTGTATCAGACATTCTGATACAAAACACCAATCACTTCACTAGTTGCGGAATCATCTTTATTGTCGAGAATCTTCTAACCGCATTTGTTTCAGATCATCACGAAGGAAGACCTGTTTTACAATGCCGTTTTCCAATTCCAAAACAATCGGCGTTTCCGCAAACCACGACATTTCCTGATTGAGAAAACCGGTAATAAAATCAACCTCTTCAAAATCAGGATTGTTTCCTTTAACATTCATCTCCAAAACGGCAAGCGGACAATTTTTTGCTTTGACCAATTTTGCAATGAATGGTTTTGCTTTCTGACATTCGACACAACCAACTCGACGAAGTAATACTATCCAATGTCCGGTTACGATTTTCCCGCCGATATCGCAATAATCACGTAATGGAAATTCTTTGCCAATCCATGTTTTCGGTTCCAACCGAACAACACTTCCTTGTTCCAACACCTGACCAATTTCTTGCAATCTGTTAATGTTAATCTGTGTAACCTGCCAGAAAATAAAACTACCAAGCGAAATAACAATTAGTAAATAATTGATTACCTGATACTTCAAATCAGACCAATTTTTTACATTGTTAAAACCATCAAACCACTTGTTATTGGGGCGAAACATTATTAATAAACCAATCACCGATACATCAAATAATACGGTATAAACCGGTGAAATCTCGACATTTCCCCAACATCCGCAAGTGGTTGCCCCAGAAATAGCTTTATAAAACGAAACAACCAAAAATATTGAAAACAAACCAATTGTAGCCAACCATGTCAATTTTGGCAATAATCCAAAAAACAACCAAATTCCAAAAAACAATTCAAACTCAACAACAAAAACATTAAACCACCAGTTATGAAGTAACCCATCGCCCAATGACGGTGCAGCTGCTTTTAATCCAGAAGCAAGCAACAAAATCATTCCAATAAAAAAACGAACAATCAACCAACCTCGTCTTGGTTTTGACTCAATAACGTTAATCTGATGTTTATTTTGAGGTTCGATATACATTGTTTGGTCTTAAATCAGGCATCTTCATATTTAGCGGGGGATAAATTTATCGCAAAATACAAAATGCGTCAATAGGGGAATAATTTTTTTTTTCGGCAATTGTTTTATTCTCAAAAAAACTGTTACAGGTTTGAATAAACTTTGTACGTAATTTCGTGATAGATTTCAACAATTGTTTATGAATTTTCATTGAATATCTCCAGATTTATTGTTTTAAAATTTTACATTTTTCGACGTCGCCTTTGAATCATACGCCAAAGAGCAATAATAATTATGATCGTCATTAATCCCATGAGAATATTACGCACACGATTTGTACTTGTACGACGTGAATTGTCAAAATTAGGTTCAGGAAAACCGTAATGGGAAAGAGTAAAATTTTTGATACTGGCATTTTCAACTATTTGATAGTTTGCGAATATTCTTTTAAACATGCAGCTATACTCTTTAATAAACATCGAGTGCGATCTAAGATACGGAATCGCGCCGGACGAAAAATCGTATTCACAACTAATGATTGCATTTACCATGGTTCCGTCTGGTTCCAATAATCTTATGTCGGCACGTTTTATTAGCCAAAAACAGTTTGGCATTAAAAATACCTCTCCGCCTCTTAGTAACTGATTACTTCTTTGCGGCGGATTGTAATCATACCTAATCCAAATTAGTTTTTCATTATTTTCAACGACCTCTTTGACTTCCAATATACGAAACTCAGGTTGATTGAAAATAACAGGAAACCAATCTCCCAATGAAAACATAAAACCACGCGCAAAAGTATTACCGATAAACAACTCCACCGACACGTTGTTTTTTTCAAACAAAGCAGGAAAATCCAATTTTTCGGAGGGTAAAAAATCATAAATTGGTTCAACATAATCAATACCCCAATCTTCATTTCCCTGTTTTCTTTCCAACGAAAATCTATAATGCCTATTAAACACGACAAGTCTTTCTTTGTGATTTATATTATCTAACCTCTGATGTTCCATACAGGGATAAGACAAGAACATTGAACACAAGTTGTTTTCAATCTGCGTATTCTTTTCAGTTATAATTTCCGTGTATTCAACTTTCGTATTGTTCCAAGAACGGAAATAAGATCTCCACACATCTGGTGCATCTTTTTTCATCCAAACAATCAAATCGTCAGAAGATGTCTGGGAGAACGCAAAAGAACAGGAGAACATAAGAAAGAATAACATAAACCATTTTGTGGACAACAACATAAAAACTCCTCCTTAATTTGATAAAAAAAATTGTACTATAACAGATTGAAGTTAATTACAATAAACTCTTTTTAAGTTAGGCATTTATAGCTCCAATATCAATCTCGCATATAGGTAAATAACAAAAGCACTAAAATTTATATTTTCAGACGATGGTAACTGTCTATTTTAATTACAGATTATTTTTTTAATAAATTCCTGTGAGTTTACATAAAACAAACAATTTGCACAAACACAAAAAGGATGAATTTTGTATTTTCAATTTTCACACATGAAAATTGAAAATTAAAATAAACAGTCACAAATGTAGGCACAAAAGAGTTACAAGCAAAAACTAAACAGATTTAGTTATTCTAAATCCTGTTATTATACTCATCACATTTGAATTTTCGGTTTTTGTTTTTTGATACAACTATGAAATATACTGAAAATTCAAGCACGAAATGCAATCTACATATTTATAAAAAACCGAATTTTAAAGTGTGAAAAGTATAGTTCACTTTCGTATGCGGAAATTATCACGGATTATAAGTTCAAATCACTAACAACTAATTGATGGTTTCAAGTTTTGATTCTTTTAATTTATTATTTAAAAATCCTGTCAATCCTGCAATCCTGTAATCCTGTCAAAAAAACAAAACTAAAAATGCGGTCGAGACGACCGCGTTCCCGATAACAATAAATTATTCCACTGATATATTACCTCATTTCTTGTTTTAAAATTTTACATTTTTCTACGCCGTTTTTGAATGATTCGCCAAAGAGCAATAACAATTATGATTGCCCCCAATCCCATGAGGATATAACGAACTCGATTTGTACGACGTGAATTGTCAAAATCGGGTTCGGGAATGCCATACGCGGACAATGTAAAACGTTTGACATTTTTGGAGGTTGTTTCACGTAAATCAAATTCCTGAATAAGTTCTGATGTATTTTTTACCTTAGTTCCACTACTAAAATTATTATTTTCTGTGAAAACGTAATAACTTTTAGGTAAGGGAGTTCGATATATTTCTGTATCGTATGTAATTTTAACATCTATATCTCGAATAGAAGACATATATTCCCAATGAAACGTAGCTTCCGAAATAAGAAAATAGTTTGTTATCAAAGTAATTTTGCCTACTACGGTATAATGTTTCCAACTTGATGACTGTTTTTCGAATTCAGGTGCTTTTTTCATTAATTCAGGAAAATCCGGCATTACAAATTCAAAAGATAATTGTAGTTGTTTTATTCCATCTTGATCGACCTCTTTCATTTCTTTAATGGTACACCATTCAGAAAAAATTAAATAGGGTAAATTAACACTAGAATTAATTCCAAATAATCCAACTCCTAAAGTATTAAAGATATTATAACCAACAGGATCCTCCTGAAAACTGGGAGGATTAGCAAGATAAACAGGAAAATTCCATGTCTGTAATTTTTTGTCCGATTTTTCAAATTTAAGTTCATTAATTGTCCAAATTTTACTGTCATACGGCTTTCGTAAAGAAAACTGATAATCCTTGCCTATAACACCAACATTGTCATACATGGTATCTTCTTCACGATTTAATAACGTACCAGGACTTCTTTGATCACACCACAAAGGATACATGCTTACACATTCCATTAAGAAGTCACCTTCAATATTACCATTTCGCTTATACAAATACTGCATTGTTCCCTCAACAGTACCAAGCGAATGCAAGTATTCCTGCCACTTCTTTTTGAGTTCGTCCTTCTTCTCTGAAATTTTAACACTGTCAAAATTTTGAGAATAAACAACAGAATTAAAACATACAATCACAAACATCACAAAAAATAA
>JAITKS010000305.1 GCA_031278315.1 Planctomycetaceae bacterium
AAAAAACGAATGTAATATATCAGTGGAATAATTTATTTTTTTGCGGGATCGCGGTCGTCTCGACCGCATCTTTAGGCGTTTTTTGTACAAAAAAGATGCAGGCGGGACGCCTGCGTTCCCGCCGCCTAAAAATATTTTTTAGTAATTCACTTAAATTGAAAATCTAAAATTACAAAATCTGATTTCTCTGATTTCTCTGTGTTCTCTGTGTCCTCTGTGGTTAATAAAAAAATATTTCACTGATATACTACGAATAATATATTTTATCGGCGTTTTAATCCGTTTTGTGAATAGCGGGAGTGACGCTGGATATTGGTTTCTACTATCAATTCTATTGCGTCATTCCAACTTGGAATATTTTTATGAGCTTGTGCAAAACTTAAACGTTCTTCATCTGAAACTATTCCATCTCCTCCTCCGTATTCATCAATATAATCTGCATCTTCGTCGATAATTTCTTGCGGCGTTACCGATGAGTAATCAGAATATTGCTGTTGAGATTGTTGCAACAACGAGTACGACGAATTATTGTAACGAATATCATTTTGTATTTCGGAATTATTTTTGTTGTCTTGATATCTTCTTCCGCCTCTCCAATTTCGTTCTTGACGGTTATTACAATCCGGCGGCGTTCCTAATGATCGGCTGTTATGTTCCAATAGCTGATCATTATTGTCATCCATTTGTCCTAATTGTTTATCCGTTATCGTCTGACGCGATTGATAACGCGATTGTGGTAATTTTGAATTAGGTAACGTATTAGTTCTGTTTGTTCCTTCCGATTTCATGCCGTTACCTTTACCAATAAAACGTGAACCGCGGCGGCCTCGCACAAATGTATTTGATTTATCTGCCGAATTATTTGACTGCGGCGGCGGTAACCATTTTTTATCTGTACTGCCGGCACTAATATTTTCTGCCCGCGTGTTGATGTCAGGTTTGATTTGGTGACGATTACTAGAATATCGGTTGATCGGTTCGGTAGATTGATAACTCGGAATAGAATCTTCACTTGTCTGTGAATTAATTCGTAAATCATTTGCATTTGTCAAACCGCTCGGTTCTTCGCGAGGATCGCCAAGAATTGAAGCGAGTCGTCTTTGTTCTTCGTCCATTGCGGCGTCATCGCTCATCAATTGACGTAATGCGATTACTTCTTCTGTTTCGGGTAAATCATCTTCAAACAATGTCTCGGGCGATTCGGTGAGATTTGTACGTGCAGCAGGATAATAACCGGCAGGTCTATTTGTACTTTGATCGGTTGGTTGACCATTTGTTGAATTATTGTAACGATAATTCTGATGCGATTTCTTATAATGTGAATCGCCTGAACGATTGCGATTACCTTGATTATTGACAGTATGATTACCTTTCGACTCGTTATTATTGACAGTACGTTTGACAGACTTTCCGCCCAATTTACTAATCTGTGTTGCAATTTGACGCAATGGATCAAAAACATCTCTCCCCGTATTGGATGTTTGATTAGATTGATTTGAATGCGGCCGAGTTGAATGTGTTGAATGTGTTGAATGCGGCTGTTGCGGCGACCGTGTCGGCGGCGGCTGTTGCGAATGTTGCGGCGGCGGCAGCGTTGGATGCGATTGCGTGTGTGATTTGTAAAGAGATTGAGCATGCGGCGGTAAATATCTGCCGTGCGGTAAATGTTCGCGTTCAGATTGAATATCGCCGTTGATATTTTCAAGGCCGTTATCTTTGTATTCATCTTGTTTGATGTTATTGTCGTCGGCGGGTTTTGTTGTGTTGTTGTTTTTATTGCGGGTTCCAAAAATATTTATTTGCTGCAAGCGGCCGAAAAAGGATCGCTTAACAGGTTCAGATTTAGAAGATTCGGATTCGCTGACTATCGATTCAGATAATTGTGAGTTGATAGAATTATAAGTTTGATTTTGCGCAACGTTAATTTCTGACTTTTCGGAAACGGCAGCCGTCGATATGTTCTCTATGTTCTCTGACGATGACAAATTATGAGATGAAATCTGATGTGTTTCCGATGTTTCAGAGTTTATATTTTTTGTAACGTTATTTTCCGATGTAATTTCTTCTTGTTCTAAAATTCCGGCACCGAAACTTGATTTACGAGTCGGCGATGATGAATTCGTGTATTTAGGAACAGACGATTTAACGTTGTTATCGGATAAGTTAGATGACGTTTTAATCGGTGTTGAAACAAAAGATTTCTTATTATAAGTCGAGAATTGACGATTATTTGAGCCGTTATATTTCGTTGTTGATTGCGGCGTTTTCGAGGTTGCAGGTTGAGGCAATTGGCTCGCTTGATTCAATTGATCCGATTGACTCGATTGACTCGATTGATTCAATTGACTCGATTGGCTCGCTTGGCTCAATTGACTTGATTGATTCGGCGGCAATGGTAATTGTGACGTTGTATCTGGAGGAAATGGCAAAGGTGACGTTGTGTTTGGCGGAAATTCTATTTCCGGTAATTTTGCGGTGTCAACTTCTGGAATGACCATAAGTGCATTTCTGCTGACATTATTATTTGCGGTTGTACTGGTATCATTTTGGATTTCAACTGTACTATCTTTATCGTTACTGACTTCTACACCGAGATCAGTTGCGAGTGACGACCAACGATCATTATTTGAATTGTTCATTATTTTGTTTATTGTTTTGTAGGAATTTCTGAAAAACTAATTTTGATGTTGAAAGGTTCGTTTATTTAATTTTGTATTTTTAGTGTTGATTAGTTTTTAGAATTACCTTTGTAAATTTGATACACAGATAATTGCCGTATATTCCGAAAAATATTTGTGCGGACAATCTGCTGTTATTATTAATTTCACGTTAATTTTTTTTTGCGGTTTATGTTTTATATTTTTTTTGAATGTTAAGTTTTCGATTATTTCAAAAATGATTTAAACGATTCTTACTTGAATTGCGGGCATGAAAGATAAAAGGAGTCAAATTGTAACTGATTACCGCCGAAATAAAACTATCCCCGTCCAGATTGGGAAAAATGTAATGTAATATATCAGTGAAAAATTTTTTCAAAGGTTTCAAATTCATTTTTAACTAACCTTATTTTTGTTTGATTGTTTTTCGGTGTCGAGTTGTTTTTCTGTGTTGAGTTGTTTTTCTGTGTTGAGTTGTTTTTGAAGGTCTGGGGGCAATTTTATTCCGGTCATGTTGCCGGTTTTGTAGTTCCATGTTGATTTAATTTGATCGGCGGTGAGGTTGGTGTTCCATCCGAAAACGCAATCTGTGATAACGGCATTAGTGAAATTAACGTTTGTCAAGTTACCGGAAAACTTGCATGCTGTCAAATTAAAACTTGACAAATCTAAATCTTTCATGTTCATACAAAATTTATTCGCAATCAGTTTTTTATTTTTGTAACTTGAAGTCGATTTTAATTGTTCTTGTTGCAAGCCCTGTGTGATATAGAAGTTTATTCTATATTTTTCC
>JAITKS010000318.1 GCA_031278315.1 Planctomycetaceae bacterium
GAGGAGAATACTAAGGAGAAGATTAAACGTAAATATACTCATTGGCATTTAGGTTTTGTCGGAGCTATGGACTTGGAACTTCGCAAAACCGGTTGTACATATACGTTTGTCCCCGAAACTCAAACGATATCATATTCTAAATCATATTCTAACTATATCGACATGATAATCACCATCGTCGATCCATCGCCGAATGAGGAGAATAATGAGGAGAATAAAGATGAGAATAATGACAAGAATAATGATGCGAATACAAATGATGAGAATAATGATACGAATACAAATGAAGAAGCATCCGGTCTTGTTGCCTGTTTACAAAAATTTACTCTTTGCGAGTTCAAACCGCCCAATGTCACATTGACGATTCGTGATATAGATCGGTTAATACAATTAGGTCTTCAGTATTATCTTGATTTTGAAGATAAATCAATTTCCCGTGCCGATGTTGCAGGACTTTTCGTAGTTGCACATTATCCGCGAAAGGCATTAGAAAATTTACCTGAAGGCTGGGAGATTGAAAATTTCGATACCGGCATTTATACTATTCGCTATTCTAATTTTCTTACATCAATTGTGGTGCTGCCGGAATTAGAAAAAGAAACGTACAATCTGCTGACAAATATGAAAACAAATTTGCCGGAAGAAAAAATCAAAAAATTGATCAAAGAAGCACAACAATACGGAGAAGATAACTCATGGTCGAGATATTTAAACTTAATATTTGAACTCAATATAGATAAAGGAGAAATTAAAATGAGTCCAACATTACTTGAAAAAATCAAAAAAACTCCATACGGAGCCGAAATGTTAAATAAAACTAAAGCCGAAGGTAAAGCCGAAGGTATAGCCGAAGGTGAAACTAAAGGTATAGCTAAAGGTAAAGCTGAAGACATTATACGTGTTTTGACTATACGGTTTGGAAGACCGTCAGCAAAATTACAAGGGCAAATCAGGGAAGTTAAAAATATAAACGAACTTGATGAGCTTATCGATTTTTCAGCAACTTGTGTATCACTTGGTGAATTCGCAACAGCCTTTAATTGAATACCAAATAAGTTAAACAATAGCTCTCGGTCGAAATATTTAATATTTGAACTCAATATTGATAAAAGAGAAATGTAATATATCAGTGAAATTTTTGTGTTATGAATTTTAACACTGACCTTATTTTCACCGATATATTACGTTTACTTCGTTTCGTGAGTTTTTGAGTGTTTCGTGTTTAAAAATTAAACGAAAATGGTCTGAATATAAGGAATTTTTGTTTTTTTTGACAAGATTACAGAATTTACAGAATAGTGTTTGATGATTTAAATTTAGAATTGGTAACAGTTCCACATGCGAACTAACCACTATACACTAATCACTAACCACTGCTTAAACCTCTTGACTAATTCTGTAGCCTACACCTCTTACGGTTTCGATTATTTCTCTCATTTTTCCAAGTTTGTTTCTTAACGATGTTAAATGTACGTCAATTGTTCTGTCAACAACAATAGCGTCATTGCCTATCGCAGCATCAATTAACTGATTTCTCGTTAACACACGTCCCTTCGCATTCAATAAAGCAACCAATAACCGATATTCCGTTCCCGTCAAAATAATTTGCTTGTCCGAAATAAAAACTTGATAACTTTCAGTATCAATACGTAAATTTCCCAAAACAATCGATTTCAATCCTTTGTCATTTTGCGAGTCAGAAACATTTATTTCATTTGTATCAACTTTCGCTCTTCTCAACAAAGCATTTACCCTCGCAACTAATACCGACATATTAAACGGCTTGCTCAAATAATCATCTGCCCCTAACTCAAGTCCGACTACGACATCACTCTCTTCACCTAACGCACTTATAATCAGAATAGGTATTCGCGTGTATTTTTTGTTCGAACGTATTTGCCGTAACAAATCTAATCCGCCTAATTCAGGTAACATCAGATCAAGCAAAACTAAATCGGGCTGTAACTCTACAATCGATTTCAATCCAACTAAACCGGTTTCAGCACCGTAAACCTCGTAACCTCTGCTCTTTAGACGTAACGAAATCATAGACATAATGTCCGCTTCGTCCTCTACAATAAGAATACGTTTTTTTGACATATAAACTACCAATAAAATACTACCAACACGTTAATCTTTCCATTTACAACCGCCCTCATACTTGTCTATTAAAATTGAAAAAACTGCAATAGTGTAATATTCAATTGAAACTATTGTAATACGTCTGTGGAATATTACAAATTTTCAACCTAGTTTTTTTTCTACATAACTAACTACCAGTATCAAAAAGAATCTTCGCTCACGTAATAACTATTCGAGCTTTTATCTTGATCGTTACAACACGATTACTGACGATTACTGATTTTCACTTTTGATATTCGCATTTCTTCTGATATACACATTTGCAAAACCGGCACATCTTGTTGCGGCAGTTCCGGGTGAATGATGGTCTCGCGATTGTCCAATACTTGGCCACGCTGCAATTGTTGCTAATTCCGGCATTAACTCAATTAGTTGCGATTCAAGCTGACGCGCAAGAATCAACACGACTTCACTCTTCGCCTCAATAATAATAGAACGTACCGTTTTCATCAAACGAACAAGTTGACAACGATTTCTAATCGGATTAGCCGGTATCTCATCAGGCTCTAGAACAAGCTCACCCGCAGAAACTTCTAGGACATTTCGCCATTGATATAATTGACTTAATTTAAGGTCTGTCAATTCATTTTCTTGCTCCTTCGCTTCCGCAATATCAATTCGTAAACGTTTCGCTGCAGACTCCAACGAAACACCATGCTCAAGCCGAACCGCCGCAATACGATGAAATTTATTCATACGTAATAATTCACGTCTCAAATTAGAACGAGACTTAATGCCGATATCAACACCGGCATTACTCGAAATATTTTCTACTGCATTTTTCGTAACGTTATTTTCGGCGTTTTTTGCAATACTGTCATCTGATAGACTATTTGTAATTTCGTCCGTATTTATATTTTCGTTTCTATTTTCTTTTTTTGAAATTATTGAATCTACAATTTTTTCTGCAACGAATTCATTAGTTGGAATTACGCCGAATTCATTTGCATTTACATTTACCAAATCCTTAACAACAAAATTAGATTCACATTTTTCAAATACAGAATCTGCACTAGATTCTAAATTTGTTATATCAGGTTCTGTTGATAATAAATTCGTAGAATCAGATTGTAAAACATTGATAGTTTCTATCGCCGTAGTAATCAATGCTACGGGCTGAATCGTTTGCGAAGTAGTTACGGAAACAGATGACGGTACGGGGGGGATTAGGTGTGTCATATTACCTCCAATGTTGACAAAAATTTAACAGCGGCAATAACCGCTCATGTCAATTCGACACTTTATCGCAAATCCCGCAATATTTTTTAATATATCAGAATATTCGGATAATTATAAACTTACAAATTATATTAAAAATACTAAACACTCCGATTAAATAGACAACTCCAAATAAAAATTCAAAAAGACAGTACATTTTACAACCTTGAGTAATTGTTTATATTTCTTGAATCATGGATAATGAAATAACCTGTTCAGTATTGTTACGATCTCTGATCATTCCCAATTTTATTAATTGTAATTTGTAATATAGTCATTGTACTTGAAAATTCGGTTTTATTTTTTGTAACGAAAAAGGTGTCGAGACGACCGCGATCCCGGCAACAATAAATTATTCCACTGATATATTACATTTTAATTTATTTTATTTGACTTGATTTGATTTGATTTGACTTGATTTGATTTGACTTGATTTGATTTGACTTGATTTGATTTGATTTGACTTGATTTGATTTGACTTGATTTGATTTGATTTGACTTTTAATTTTCGGTAATTCACACAAGATAACTTATTGCCTCTATATTTATTTCCCCTCAAACTCAACATGTACGATATTGGAATAATCGGAGCTGGTCCAGCAGGAACGACACTTGCTCGTCTGGTTGTCGGTAAATACAGCGTTTTGTTGCTTAATAACAGCCGCCCCAAATGCTGCGGCGGAATACTAGCACCCGAAGCACAAAAAATACTCGCGCAACTCGATCTCGCACTGCCCAAATCGGTACTCGTTGATCCGCAACCATTCGCCGTTACTATAATCGACGCTAATTCAAAATTGATAAAACACTATCCGCGTCAATACGTAAATATCAACCGGAATAAATTCGATCAATGGCTGCTGTCACTGCTGCCCGCTTCAGTTGATATTCGCTCAAACGCGATTTATAAAAAAATTGAATCTGAAAAATCAACATCACGTAATCCTCTTATCACAATTCACTTTATCGAAAACGGAATACACAAAACCGAACAAGTTAAATGGTTAGTCGGAGCAGACGGAGGTGCGTCGTTGGTGCGAAATCAATTTTTTAAATCGAATCCAAAACTAAAAAAATATATCGCATTTCAAGATTGGTACGACAACAACGATATAAAAATCGAATCTGAATCATCTGAATTATCTACCGACATAAATTTCTTCAATAATTACGTCGGAATTTTTAATAATGACTTGACAGACTTCTACTGCTGGACAATCCCCAAAGACGGACAACTCCTAATCGGAGGCGCTATCCCTATTTCAAACGGCGCAAGAAATAAATTTGACAAATTCAAAACATACATTAACTCTATCGGATTAAAAACCGGACAAATCAAAAAAAGCGAAATATGCCAAATTGTAAGACCAATATCAACATCGGCTATCAATCTCGGTAGAGATCAAATATTACTTATCGGCGAAGCTGCCGGTTTAATTAGTCCGACTTCAGCTGAAGGAATCAGTACCGCACTCGCAAGCGCAAACGCTCTCGCCGACGCTTTCAACTCAAACAGAAATATTTTGAATGATTACAAAAAAAATACAAAAAATATTATCCGTAACATAAAACTAAAATATATCAAAAAACCTGTAATGTTCAATTCTTTTCTGCGTAAACTCGTAATGCAAGCAGGTTTTACCGCTTTAAAAAAATAGTAATATCGTAATATGTCAGAGAAATACCGCAAAGATTTTAAGTTCATTTTTCTCCAACCTAATTTTCAAATTCTGCCCCAAAAAAGTTGAAAAATAAAAATTCCGCTTACAAAGTTACGGAAAATAACGGAAAATTTAATTGCCCCAATAACAGTTTTTCTCACAAGACATGTTGATATGTTTTTTACGTTTGTTAGAATGTCTCGACACTTGAATTATTTAACCGGTTAAAGACAATTTATAGCAGAAATTTTATTTTGTTTATTTGATTTTATAGATTTTATTGATTTATATGAAATCACAAAACAAATTAGTCAACGGCGGACATTTAACTATTAACTATTCTGTCAGACATAATATCTGCTTTATGATTTTATCAAGGCACAAATTTATTGTACAAATTACAGTACGGAAAGCGATTTTAAAATGAAACATTTGCGCGGAATACTTGCGTTAGAAGACGGCCGTTGTTTTATCGGAGTATCGTTTGGATATGAAGGCGATTCTACAGGTGAGGTAGTTTTTAATACATCAATGACCGGTTATCAAGAAGTGATAACAGATATGTCTTATGCCGGTCAGATAGTTGCGATGACCGCACCATTGATAGGTAATACCGGTTTCAATGATGACGATTACGAATCTCAATCACCTCGTATTTGCGGATTCTTGGTTCGTGAATTTTCGGAGCAATATTCTAATTGGCGAGCTAAAGAAGGTCTTGGTGAATTCTTTAATCGACACAAAATAGCCGCACTTTCCGAAATCGATACTCGAACATTGACAATGCACTTACGCTCACACGGTTTATTGCGTGCGGTAATTGCAGCAGGCGATTGGGATTCCGCAGAATTAGTACGGAAAGCAAAAAATTCACCCCGTCTTGAAGAACTTGATCTTGTTGGTCAGCTTACAACACAAAAACCTTTTGAATGGACAGAATCATGTAACTGGATTTCTGAATTATATAGTCAAACTAAAAATTCGTTTACAAATAAAAACAGATTGAACCGCATTTTAGTTTATGATTTCGGCGTGAAACAGAATATTATGAGATCACTTTTATCGGTGATGAGATTAGGCAACAATAATTGTAACGATAATACTGTCACCGCTAACAATGAAAATTACAGCAGCAAAGTAATTGTAGTTCCAGCATCAATGTCAGCAGAAGAAGCATTAGAATTAAAACCCGACGGAATCGTGTTATCAAATGGACCAGGCGATCCGGCAAGACTTAATTCAATAGTAAATGAAATAAAGAAATTAATAGGCAAAGTTCCGATATTTGGAATTTGTCTCGGTCAACAACTTCTTGCTAGAGCTTTTGGTGCAACAACATTCAAAATGAAATTCGGACATCGCGGAGCTAATCAACCTGTATTAAACAAGCAAACAGGCAAGGTTGAAATTACGTCACAAAATCACAGCTTTTGTGTCGATCCGGATAGCTTGCCGAAATGTGTAGAAGTATCGCATGTCAATTTGAATGACGGAACAGTAGAGGGATTACGTCATTTAGAATATCCAATATTTTCAGTACAATATCATCCTGAAGCCGCTGCGGGTCCGCACGATGCAACATACCTATTTGAACAATTTATTTTCGGAAGTTGCCGATAACAGCACTTTCCAAAAAAAATATATTGAAAAATAATAAAAATAATAATTATATATCAGTAGAATTTTTCAAAGATTTCAAATTTGTTTTTCGATCACCTTATTAATTTATTAACAAATCATATTTCAATAATAAGGTTTTGTTTTTAATTTATACTTTTCACACTTTAAATTTCGGTATTCGTTTTAAACTAGAATCGCCCTGAAAGGGCAACAGGATTATAACCCGCCCCACTCGGGGCGGGTAAAAGCCCTTCTCCAAATCGGGCAGCCCTGAAAGGGCGGTAAGAAATAAATCCGCAATTAACAGATATTGTGAAGAATCCGACAAAAAACGACAAATAGCAATTCATTAACGCATAAAATAAAATCACCCAGAA
>JAITKS010000435.1 GCA_031278315.1 Planctomycetaceae bacterium
CTGTCATCCTGTCAAAAAAACACCTAAAGATGCAGACAAGACAACAACGATTCTGACAACAATAAATTATTTCACTGAAATATTACCAATTATTTTACAAGTTGCGTCTCATTTAATAACCACACTAGTAAACCCTTTTGAGCATGTAATCTATTTTCAGCTTGCTGTACGACCTTACTTTGTGTTGAATCAATTACTTCATCAGTAACTTCTAGTCCGCGCCTTGCCGGAAGGCAGTGCAAGAAAACAGCATTGGATTGAGCAGCAGACATTAATTTCGCATTTACTTGATACGGTTGTAATATTTTTTTGCGTTCTTCTTCTTCATTTTCTTGCCCCATGCTGACCCACACATCCGTATAAACCGCAATTGCATTTTTAACCGCTTTATACGGATCATTTGTTAATTCAATATTGAAACCTTCTGTTACATTTTCACCAATCAAATTCTTAACCGTACTAGAATTAAATTGAAATTCATCCGGCGCGGCGACAGAAAATTCCATTCCTAATTTTGCAGCGGCACGCAATAAACTTATAGCTACATTATTGGCATCACCAATCCATGCAAGCTTATAACCTCGCAAGCTGCCGAAAATTTCATGCAGCGTGAACATGTCTGCTAATGCTTGACACGGATGAGCAGAATCTGTAAGACCATTAATTACAGGAACAGAACTGTATTGCGCCAAGTCAACTACACTTTGATGTTTCATCCCGCGAAACATAATAATACTTACCATCGAACTTAAAACTTCAGCAATATCTTTAATAGATTCACGTTTTCCAAAACCTATTTCACTGCCAAGATAAATAGAACCGCCGCCAAGTTGTAACATACCGGTTTCAAAACTTACACGCGTCCGAAGTGATTGCTTTTCAAAGATCATTGCCAATATTTTATTTGGCAAATAATGCCGATAATTACCTTGCTTCACTTCCTGCTTTATCGAAGCCGAAAGCTCAAGTATATGATTAAATTCATTGGTCGTAATATCGTTAAGGGTGATAAAATGTCGCATATCTACATATTTAATTTTTAAGAATTTTGTAACGAAAATTGTTAATAAACAAATTGACAATAAAGTAACTTCAATATA
The DNA here is from genome assembly GCA_031278315.1 of Planctomycetaceae bacterium. GTDB lineage: Bacteria > Planctomycetota > Planctomycetia > Pirellulales > Thermoguttaceae > WRKP01. The sequence continues at coordinate 1,101 of JAITKS010000435.1, forward strand.
GTTTCAACGTAATATAAATATATTAGTGAAATCTCTCAAAGGTTTCAAATTTATTTTTCACATTTTTATTTTTCACATTAGTTTTCAAATTTATAACACGCAAAAAATTGAAAAACAAAAATTCCGCCGAAATATTACGTTTTGCGTAATTATTCGCGAGTGATTACAAAAATGAGTTGCGATTCTACTCGCCCAAAGCAAAATTGTCGATAGATGTATCTCGGAAAATTTAAATTATTTCGTAACATTCATGGAATATTACAAAAATTCTACTTAATCATAACACGATATTTTGCGGCGTATATTTACACATTACGATCCGATTTCTCTGTAGTAAATTTTTATAGTTGAGAATCCGATTCGTCGATATAGTTTTATTGCATTGAAATTATCTGCAGTAACGTCTAATGTAACGTTTTTAATTCCCATTCGCCGAAACCCCCATAAAGCGCCGAGTAATAAACCGCGTCCGATCCCGCGATTTCGATATTCCGGTAAGACCGCAATATTTTGAATCGCACCAGTATCAATAGAATATCGTACACTTTGAACTGCGGCGACATATTCTACCAGCTCGTTAGTTTGACCATGAGCAATTAAAAGAGTCGCTTCCGGCATAAAAGTTGAACCGCCTGAAAGCGATTGCATTAATCTTAAACAACTATCATATTTGCGAAATGTAGGAAATAACTTTGCATCCAAATCATTACAAAAACCGCGATACTGAATATCTGCATGTATTTCAATCAATGCCGAACTCCACGGTACATACCAAAATTCCGACGGTAAATCTACTTTGGGAAGCGATATATTGTTAAAATTTATTCCCATGCGAAACCGTTTAATATATTGTAACGATAATTCATGCATCTGTAATTATAAGTTTTCTTAATATTTCAACAGTATCTTAAACAAAGTGTATGGGAATGAATATATAGATAATATATCAGCGAAATATTTGTTTTTGAGTCAAAAATTTGTCCGCGAATTCGCCCCGTAGGGATAATCAACATTAACGTAAGACAAGTATATTATTGGCTTACTAATTTTGTTTTGGATCATTTTTTGTATTACTTAATTTCTCGACAATTTTTTTTAATTCTTTTAATTCTTTTCTCATTTCTGGTAATTTTGCGATAGTGCTTTGTATGCGGAATTGTTCGGCAACCGGCGTCGCAGGAATCCCAACTAGATTTGCATCTTCAGCGACATTATTCATAATACCAGCCATCGCCCCTAGAACAGCACGGCTGCCAATATGAACATGATCTCTCACGCCGACACGTCCCGCCATCGTTACATTGTCCCCCGTTGTTGTACTTCCAGCTATACCTGTGTGAGCACAAATCAAATTGTACTTGCCAATCTTGCAATTGTGCGCAATCATAACAAGATTGTCTATTTTTGTCCCGTCCCCAATAATAGTTGAACCATAAGTTGCCCGATCAATCGTACTACACGAACCTATTTCTACATCGTCCCCAATAACAACATTACCAAGTTGCGGCGAAAGCTTGTGAGTTCCATCAGATGAATCATACCCGAACCCAAACGCACCAATAACAGCTCCCGAATGTATTATTGCCCTCTTTCCGACAATTGTGTTTCTATAAAGCACGGCATTAGAAAAAAGAATCGAATCGTTGCCAATCTTTGAACCGGCACGAATCAAAACTCCAGAATGAATCTGCACATTATCACCGAGTTCGACATCCGCCTCAATCACTGCGAAATCGCCGATACTAACGCCTTCGCCCATGATAACAGCCGGATGTATCGACGCCCGCTCACTGATACCCTTTACACTCTCATCACGAAACGGCGAAAAATAATTTACTATCTTCTTAAACGATTCCAGAACATTCGCAACTTGAATTATAGCAAAATGTTCAATTTCAATACCAAACGGAACAATTACTGCTCCCGCTTGACACTTTTTAAGTAAATTCTTCCGATCTGTCCGCTCCAGAAAAGTAATATCTGTTGAAGTTGCACTTTGTATAGGAGCAACTGCATTTATTATAATTTCACCATCGCCGTGTAATTCGCCGCCAACCATTTCAGTCAACTCGGCAAGACTTCGACTTCTCATTAATTTAATTTCAATATGTTAAGTTTGAATCGAATATGCTCTAAAATTTATACACTTATCCGAAATATACGATCCGCAATATGAATTACGTCAAAGAAACGGCAAATTCATTATACGGATCGTTACAAAGGTGTCTGCGTTGCTATAAAGAGCAGATTTTGTACTCCGTGCACTCTAACTAAAAATAAAATTACACAGAATAATTATTCGAAATTTGATTACCGTAAAGCACAATACCTACGGAATAATTTTGTAAAAGACCAAAATTGTAATTGATTTGACCCAGATGTATAGTTACCAACACAAATTTAAGTGGAATTTTAGCGATTGTATCGATTGATTACAGATAAAAACTTTTTTTTCCCGTAAAAATGTAAATTATTATTGAACTATTTGTAATTTCCTGCAACAATTCCCCGTAGTGATTGCGGCGAATATTGTCGAACGTTAAAACCTCACCAAAGAATATTCGCCGATAGAAAATTATATTTGAACTTAAACCTATTTAAAAAAACGACAAAAAGGTTAAAGAATATTTTTATGTACGAGCAACAATTTAATTTTAACGGAACGTCAGAATCGGAAGTTGACGATTTAATCCGCAATGCCGAATTGCGTGCGGAAATAGAACCATATTTCGATGAATCAGTGAGCCGAATATTTTGGCGAAGTTTGCCTGTTCGCTTCGAGAATGATTTCTTGGCGAGTATGCTCGAATGGGAAATTTCACCAATCGATCCGATATATCGTTGGTTTGAACCGGAACTGCGAATTCCAACACCTGAATCGCTTACAGATGAAAAGTTATCGCAGATCCTTTTTGATTTGATCAACAAATTATTCGAGAAAAAAATTGTTCTTGATTTTTCTGATCATTTGTCAGATCGAGAATTATATACCTTGATTTATCGTGGAATCCTTCCTTTGCGTGAAAAAAATTTACGTCATAGGAACCATTATATTCATTGGGATTGTTCGTATGGCGATGCCGAAATTTGGCTAAAATACTACGCCTCCGACGATGACCGCGAACTTTGGTCAGACAGCTACGGCGAACCAATGCCGCCAAAACAAATTCCGCAATATCATCGCGATTTACCGCAACACCCGTTTTGAATGTACTCTCATTAATTATATGAATTACAATCAATTCCGCCCGCTGTGAATTTGTAAATTGATTTCATGCGTTGTGATTTACAAATTGATTTGCGCGTTGTGAAATTCAAATTGATTTCGTGCGTTGTGAATTTGCAAATTGATTTCATGCGTTGTGAATTACAAATTGATTTTGTGCGTTGTGAAATTCAAATTGATTTCGAGCGTTGTGATTTGCAAATTGATTTTGTGCGTTGTGAATTTGCAAATTGATTTAGCGTGTTGTGAATTTCAAATTGAGTAATATATCAGTGAAATAATTTATTGTTGCTGGCGGGATCGCGGTCGTCTCGACCGCATCTTTAGGTGTTTTTTTACAAAAAAGATGCAGGCGGGACGCCTGCGTTCCCGCTGGCTAAAATATTTTTTAGTAATTCACTTAAATTTAAAATCTAAAATTACAAAATATTCTTCCTCTGTGTTCTCTGTGTGTTCTCTGTGGTTAATAAAAAAAATATTCCACTGATATATTACCAAAATTGATTTAGCGTGTTATGAATCGCGATTGATTCCGTGCGTGGTGAATACACAGCGCACGGCTATATTGAAGATATCCCTTCGGGGTATGAGAATGTATAGAACATGAATTTTTATATTACGGCTGTTTTGTATTTTCGTGTATTTCGTATTCTCGAAAAAATATATGTATCGTACTATGAATTGTAGTTGTAGTTAAAGAATTGCCGTTATAAATTTTTTCTGCATTCATCTAGTATGCTGCGGATTTTTTTAATTATTAACGGAGTTCGCGGACCTGGTACAGCAGCGTAATCATCGGTTATTATAAAAACTTTATTGTTCTTAACGGCAGGAACAACATCTTTTAGTGTGTTCCAATCTGAACGTGAATTTTGTTCGATAAATTTATTGTTTTCGGGCATTGTTTGTATCTCAATTATTGCATCGGGCTTGAAATCGATAATTGCTTCACCTGAAATCTTTGGATACTGTATGTCAACATTCGATACTGCATTTTCACCGCCGGCTAAATTTAGAATTTCACTAAAAAACAATTCTGCTCCTGCGATAAAAACATTCTCAATTCGTCCTGTTCCATGTTGCCGATCTATAACTATCAAAGTTCGTACACGTTTTAAGTTTTTAACTTGTGATTTACAATCCTGTAAAAATGCTTCAAATTCTTTACGTTTTTCAATTGATTTGGTTAAATATTTACCGCCGAAAATATTACCGGCCTGCTCATACGAATCTAATAAACCAGAGATTGAACGATGATCTACAGCTAAATGACGAATTTTCCATTGTAATAATTTCTGCTTGAATTGAATATCTTCAATTGGAAAAATGATTAAGTCTGGGTGTAGTGAAATAATTTTTTCGTTGTTTCTATCGACTAGTCCGCCGATTTTTTCTATTTTTGCTGCTTCCGGCGGATAAACCGTAAATTGACTATCACCGACTATCTTATCACCGAGACCAATCTCAAAAAGCAATTCCGTTATCGCCGGAGTCGTAGAGATTATTCGCTCTGGTAATTTAGAAATCGTATCACTTTGTTCCGAATTACGGCTCGGACTATTCAGATTTTGATCCGCATTGCAGCCAATAATTAATGTAACGAAAATTACACAAATTAAAACGTTAAACAATAATCGCAATATAAAAATCGAGTTAACCGCTTTAGTTGAAAAATCAAAATTTATTTTCGGTGAATAATTATTGTGCTTGTAAAAGTTGTTTATTTCTGGCATAATACCGCCCCTTGTGAATTATTGAACTTATTTGATTTAAAATTATTTTTAAGTTACTCATACTTTAATTTTCAGTTTATTGCTGTTGGATTATTCATTGAACTCCGCAGCATTAATACGTTAAATCGCTGAATTTATAGTATGAGTTATATCGTTTTTGGAATTACCCTTTTAGTAAATCGGTGTAAGTCATTGGTGATTTTTAGGGTGAATAGTTTAACTTTTTTGATAAAAATATCAACGGGTATTTCATGTTTTTAGTTATTGGCGGAAGTGGTTTTCTTGGCGGCGAAATCGTTTCTCAACTTGTAAGACGCGGCGATTCGGTTCGCGTGTTGACTCGCCGTTCTGTTACAAATAATGTAATTGAAGGTGTTGAATATTGCTTGGGTGATGTGTGTGATCGTGATTCACTTATGTCAGCGTGCTGCGGAGTTCATACTGTTTTTCATACTGCGTCGATACCGAGTATCTCTGTTGATTGGCAGCCTTTCTATCAAACTAACGTACTTGGTACGCAAAATGTAATTGACGCATGTATTTCAAAAGGAGTTCGGCGTCTAATTTATACTAGCAGCGCGAGTGTAACGTTTGATTGTAAATCTCAACCGGCAGCAGAGGAGACGTTACCTTACCCGAAAAAATGGCTAGCGCATTATCCTCGCAGCAAGGCGATGGCAGAGAATTTAACTCTTGAAATGGCGGGTAAGGCGACAGGATTGTTGACATGTTCGATACGTCCGCATTTAATTATCGGTGCGAAAGACCGGCATCTGATTCCGAGATTGCTAGATCGGGCAAAAAAAGGGAAATTATTTAGAGTCGGTGACGGTACGAATTTGGTCGATATTATTTTTGTAGAAAATGCAGCTGCGGGACATATACAAGCAGCTGATTCGCTTAAAGATGAAAATAGTCCGGTCAATGGGAATGCGTACTTTATTTCGCAGGGTGAGCCGGTAAATTGCTGGAGTTGGATCGATGATATTTTAGAATCGTGCGGATTACCAAAAGTGTCAAAGTCTATTTCATTTAACAGAGCGTGGATTCTAGGAACCGCACTAGAATTATGGTACAAAATTTTCAAACTAAAAGGTGAACCATTAATGACAAGATTTTTAGCCGCACAATTATCTCAAACGCATTATTTAAACATCGCCAAAGCAAAAAATGATTTCAACTACAAACCAATAATTGCAATGGAAGAAGGAATGGAAAAACTAAAAAATATACTCAAAGGAAATTCTAAAAATCTCACATAAAATCTCACATAAAAAATTTGTAACTATTCAGCCGTGTTATCATCTCCGACTCTTATTAACCGCAGAAAACACCGTGAATAAAATTTTGTAATATATCAGTGAAATATTACAAAATTATCAAACAAGATATTCTCTGAAATCATCAAGAGATTCACAATCCAACGCCTGTTGAAACAATGAGTCAATCGCGATTAAATCCGTATATGAGTTAATACTATTCTGAATATCACGCGGAACAGGAACATTAAATCGCTTGCTAAGGCATTTAATAACAAGTTCTTTAGTTTTTGTACAGACACCCCGCTCGATACCCCGCTCGATCCCTCGCTCGATACCTTGCGCTATACCTTGTTCGATGCCTTGTTCGATACCTTGTTCGATGCCTTGTTCGAGACCTTGTTTGATACCTCTCTCGATACCTTGTTTTATGAATATATCTGCTGTTGTTTCTATCATTTTTTTTACCTCCTCTGGGTCTCAAAATTATCTAACAAGATAGCTCCTAAAATCATCAAGAGATTCGCAGTCCAACGCTTGATAAAACAATGATTCAAGCGCAATTAAATCCGAATATGAGTTAATGCTATTCTGAATATCATGCGGAACAGGAACATTAAATCGCTTGCTAAGGCATTTAATAACATGTTCTTTAGTTTTTGTACAGGCACCTCGCTCGATACCCCGCTCGATACCTCGCTCGATACCTCGCTCTATACCTTGTTCTATACCTTGTTCGATACCTTGTTTGATACCTCGCTCGATACCTTGTTTGATACCTCTCTCGATACCTTGTTTTATGAATACATCTGCTGTTGTTTCTATCATTTTTTTTACCTCCTCTG